>NZ_BTPU01000028.1:0-96109 GCF_036985595.1 Vallitalea maricola
CAAAAGTCATATAATAATATTGGACACAAAAAGGAGGTGTGGAATGTCTAAGAAAAAAATGGGCAGACCTACTACAGACCCAAAACCTCATAGCTTACATGTGAGAGTTAACGACAAAGAGCTTAAGACTCTAGATAATTATTGCGAAAAAAACAATAAAACAAGGGCTCAAGGGGTTAGAGATGGTATTAATGCCCTAGAAAATAAATAAGAGAAGTGGCGTTCTACCCAACAAGTAACAACACCACTTCTACAAACACACTATCAAAAATAGTGGTAAATCTATTATACCCAATTTTTGATAGTAATTCAATATAGGAGGTATAATTAATGAACGATATTAGATGGCATTTTGAGAATTTTACTGCTCAGATGGTAAAACATGCGACTAAAGAGTTTCAGTTAACTAATTTTGAATATCAGTAAATAGAGTGTTATCTACATAAGTATGAAGATAGATTTAATTCAATAATAGAGTCACTTGATGAAGAGGATAAGAAATTTGTGAAAGAATATATCACAAAACAAGTATATGAAGTATCTTGTGCAAATGATTGTTTATATCTTCAAGGATATAAGGATTGTGTTAAATTACTTGATAAATTAGGGGTGATTTGATTTAAATTTTCACCTATAAAGATTTATAAGTTGACAATTTTCAGTGTTTGTGCTAGTGTAAAAATGTAATTTTATATATTTAGGAGGATTTAAAAATGAATCAAGGTACAGTTAAATGGTTTGATGCAAAAAAAGGTTTTGGGTTTATTTCAGTTGAAGATGGCGACGATATATTTGTACATTTTTCAGCTATTCAAGATGAAGGTTTTAAAAGCTTAGAAGAGGGCGACGCTGTTCAATTTGAAGTTGTTGATGGTGCAAAAGGACCTCAAGCAGCTAATGTGAGCAAATTATAATATGATATTATAGATTAACGTAAGTAAGCTGTTAATTAAGGTATAAACAAAAGGGGTTATCTTATCCAATAAGATAACCCTTTTAGATTGTCAAAAAAATCTATTGATAGATTTTTACCATATAGCATTACATTAACGCAATAACTTTGTAACAAGTAAAGATTCTATAGGCTAAAGTCACATCTTTTAACTGGTTTAAGAGTGGTAAGTACAGAGAAAATCATATATAGTGATAATAACGAACTTTTACGGCTTGTTGCTATCCTTAAAAACAGATAGAAGGCAACAAACGTAACGAGAGTATTATCACTATATATGATTTCAATACACAACTGTTGTCAGTTCTTTGCTTCATACTTTAGCGACAATCTGAGTTTATACATAATTATCATGACCCCGTTGATTTGTAATGTCTAACACCTATTCTCCAAACTAATAGACAAGGTATAATAAATAATATCCCGAATATAGGTGAAATAATATATAATATATTATTTGAGTTATTCTTGTCTAGTAAGTACATAAGTGGATAATAGTTAACACAGCCGAAAGGTACTACAAATGTAAAAAAGTTTTTTACCCATTTCTTATAGATACCCAGAGGATATTGGAACATTTCTCTACCACCATCTGTTAGGATATTGGCAATTTCTAGACTTTGGATAGTCCAAAAACATAAGGTAGCTGCCAAAATGAATATACCAGAGAAAATAAAAATCCCACTGATAATCATTAAAATGAGAATAATAATCTTTGGTAAATTAAAGTCTATAGAAACATTGGCTAATGCCCATATGAGAACTATGACACTTTGGGATAGACGTCCTATCCTAGTAAATTCAAATCTGGAGCCTATTACTTGGACGATAGTTCCACGAGGTCTTACAAGTATTCTATCAAAATTTCCAGTTCGGATAAGATTAGAGAAACTATCAAATCCTCTAGCAAAACATTCACTTAACGAAAAAGATATATGTATTATACCAAAGCACAACATGACTTCGTAGAAGCTCCAACCAGCAATATTATTAAATCTTTGGAACATAAAATACATACCGGCGAATATGGAAAAGGGTACAAAAAATTGACCCAGGCATAACAGTATAAATGAAGTCTGATATTGCAGTTGAGACTTCAATAATATTTTTAGGTATTTCAAGAATAATTTCATAACAACCTCCAATCTTAACCACCTTGTACTATTACTTTTTTTAATACTTTTTTCATGCTGACTTGCCCTAATATTATAAGGATTGCCAGCCATATCATTTGTACTAGAATTCCTATGAGTGCATCATTTTGAGGTATATGTCCAGAATATATTCTAAAAGGCATATCGCAGGTTAGATGAAAGGGAAGGACATATACGATTTTCTGCATCCATACTGGCATAAATGGTATAGGAATAACCAAACCAGCAAAAAATTCTCCAAGAACTGCAAATATCAAAGTTGACCCTACAGGTGACATTGTAACGAAAACGGAAATATATATAAACATGGATATAGAGACCACAACAAACAATCCTAGTATAAGGGAAAATATAAATATAAAAAATGTTACTATATCTGGTGGTAATGAAATCTTATAAGGTTTTGGAAGAATGAAAGCAATAATCAGTATTGGTACACTTCTAAGAATTGCTCCTGATACTCTTTGGGCTATAAGCTTAGAAAACCAAAAGCCATATAGATTAATTGGTCTGCATAATTCATAAGCTATGTTACCGCTAGTAATTAGTTCAAATAATTCACCATCTCTATACCAAAGCATTATAAAAACTAAAAAAGATTGTTGCAGCCAAATATAAGAAACTGTTTGGCTAAAAGAGATTGGTTGAATATTAGTACTGCTGGAGTAGAAAGCTTCAAAAATCATTAGATACATGAATCCCCAGAAAAATTGTGTAGCTACACCTGAATACGCTGCAACTCTATACTGCATACCATTTATCAATCGCAATCTAAAAACAGATAGATAAGCTCTCATATTGCATACTCCTTATATAATTTTACAATGATTTCATCTACTGGTTGTGATTCTACTGTAACATCAGTAATTTCGTATGAATTCACTAAAGATGATATAACTTCTGATACGGAGATTATCTTGGTATTTATAGAGAGTACAGCACGTTCTTCCATATAGGATAAAACAGTAACACCTGGTATGTTGATTGATTTATTTGATCTAGCATATTCTATAGTGATGATTTTATCATTAGAATATTTATTTCTGAGTGCTGAAAGGTTTCCGTCGTATAGAATAGTTCCTTTTCCTATTAATAAAATTCTATCAGCCAGAGCTTCTATATCACTCATATCATGAGTTGTTAATATGATGGTTACATTTTTTTCTTTGTTTATTTCTTTAATGAATTTTCGAACTGCAATTTTGGAAATAGCATCAAGACCAATAGTAGGTTCATCTAAAAATAAGATTTTGGGTGAATGTAATAATGATGCTGCTATCTCACATCTCATACGTTGCCCAAGACTTAGCTGTCTAACGGGAATATTGATAAAATCATTAAGTTGTAAGGTTTCTATCAACATATCTAGATTGTTGGCATATTCTTTTGGGGGTATTTTATATATGTCTTTCAACAATTCAAAAGAGTCAATAACAGGAACATCCCACCACAGCTGGGACCGCTGACCAAAAACTACGCCAATATTTTTTACATGATTAACTCTTTCTTGCCAAGGGATATGACCTAAAATATTACAAGTACCCGAATCAGGAACCAGTATGCCGCTCATGATTTTGATTGTGGTAGATTTTCCTGCTCCATTAGGTCCTATGTACCCAACAATTTCACCAGTGTCTATTGTAAAAGAAACATCTTTTATAGCATTAACTATGTCATACTCCCGATGAAAAAGGGATTTGATAGATGCTTTTACACCTGCTGAACGTTTGGCTACTTTGAAAGATTTGCATAATCCATTTACTTCAATCATAATGAACCTCCTAACGTAATCTAATATATTCAATTTTTTGCAAGGAAAAATAGTATACTCCTATAACTTAACTAAGTCAAGTTGTATTTAATTAAATTAATATTATATTATTGTTACAATAACCGATTATGAAAAAAAGATATATTATTCTATTGTAGAAAGATAATATGTAAATACAATTGAAAATGATAATTACATGAGATGAAAGTTGTTAGTAAAATTAGGAAAAAAGCTTGTAATATAGCGTTAGAAAGTATATATTATTAGTATTAAGGCAAAATAAGGAAAGGATTAGTGAAATGTTTCAGATTGATGATTTTTCATTTAATACAAAAAAGGAATTTTACGATAATATAATTTGTAACGCAAAAGGACTTATGTATGAAGAAAGAGACAAAATTGCAAATTTGGCTAATATATCTGCATTATTATTTTATACAATGGAGAAAATAAATTGGGCAGGATTTTATTTGTATAAAAATGATGAGCTAGTTCTTGGGCCTTTTCAAGGAAAACCTGCTTGTATAAGAATAAAAATTGGAAAAGGTGTTTGTGGTACTGCGGCGAAATTAAGAGAAACACAAATAGTACCTGATGTACACCAATTCGAGGGACATATTCCTTGTGACGGCGACACTAATTCAGAGATAGTAATTCCAATAGTAGTAGATAATAAACTTATAGGTGTTCTGGATATTGATAGTCCTATTACTAATAGATTTGATGTTACTGATAGTGAATACTTAAATAAGTTGGCTTCACTTATTACTGATAGTTGTGATTGGAATGAATAATAAATAAGTTATAATAATTTTTTTGATAAGGAGATGTTACTAAGTGGTTTTTGAAGTAGGTAAGTTATACCATGGTTTCAAATTAGTTGATGAACAAAATATAGGAGAAATAGGTTCTATTGGAAGATTGTTTCATCATGGGAAAAGTGGTGCAAGACTTGTATCCATAAATAATGATGACAACAACAAAGTATTTTCAGTGAATTTTAGAACTCCACCTGTTGATGATACAGGATTACCTCATATACTAGAACATTCAGTTCTATGTGGATCAAGGAAATTTCCTTTGAAGGACCCTTTTGTTGAATTGGTTAAGGGTTCTTTGAATACATTCCTTAATGCTATGACATTTTCAGATAAGACTATGTATCCTGTAGCAAGTCTTAATGACAAAGATTTCCTTAATCTTGTGGATGTCTATATGGATGCAGTTTTTTATCCTAATATATATGATAGACCTGAGATTCTAAGGCAAGAGGGCTGGCATTACGATTTAGCTAATGTGGAGGAAGATATTACTATAAAAGGTGTAGTTTACAATGAGATGAAGGGAGCTTTTTCTTCTCCAGAACAAGTATTGTTCAGAAAGATTCAGCAATCCCTATTACCTGATACTCCATATGCTTATGAATCTGGTGGAGACCCAGATTATATACCTGAGCTTACAAATGAACAATTCTTAGATTTCCATAAGAAATATTATCATCCATCTAACAGTTATCTATATTTATATGGAGATAGTGATGTTGATAAGATGTTAGAATGGCTGGATGACAATTATTTGAAAGAGTTTGATAGTATAGACATAGATTCTAGTATCAACTTGCAAAAACCTTTCAGTGAGTTTATTGAAAAAGTTGAATACTATCCTATCTCTTCTAATGAGAGTGAAGAAGGTAAGACTTATCTTAGTTATAATGTTGTTGTTGGTAATGCAACTAACAAAATAGATTATAGGTCATTTGAGATACTTGAATATATACTTCTAGAAGCACCAGGAGCACCACTTAAAAAAGCATTGATTGATGCTGGAATAGGAAAAGATGTATTTGGTTCATATGACAATACTTTGTTACAGCCAACATTAAGTATAGTGGCTAAGAATTCAGATACAAGTAAAAAAGAAGAGTTCATTTCAATTATTAGAAATACCTTACAGGAAATAGTTGAGAAAGGTATTGATAAAAGAACAATAGAAGCTGCAATAAATTATTTTGAATTCAAAGTAAGAGAAGCTGATTATGGAAGATATCCAAAAGGAATTATCTATGCTATGATGTGTATGGACAGCTGGTTATACGATAATGATCCTTTTATGCATTTATCATATGATGAAACTTTTGAAGCCTTGAAAGAAGGACTTAACACTGATTTCTACGAAAAATTGATTAAAGAGAATCTGTTGAACAATACTCACGGAAGTTTACTTATGGTAGAACCTAAAAAAGGTATATTAGCGAAACGTGAAAAAGAATTAGAAGATAAACTTAAGGCGTATAAAGACTCTTTATCAAATGATGAACTTAATAAGTTAGTAAAAGATACTATTCATCTTGAAGAATATCAAAGTGAACCAGAAGCTAAGGAAACATTGCTGAAAATACCTTTATTAAACTTGAATGATATTAGTAAAGAACCTGAACATCTTTTATTAGAAGAAGGGGAAATAGAAAATATCAAGGTATTATTACATCCTGCATTCACTAATAATATAGCTTATATTAAGTTGTTGTTTGACACTAAAAAGATACCAGTGGATCTTATTCCTTATATAGGTCTGATAACAAAAGTACTAGGCAATATGGATACTGAAAATTATAGTTATGGTGAATTATCCAATGTCATTAATATAAATACTGGTGGTATTTCTTTCAATATTAATATATATGGACAGAATAATGAACCAGATGTATTCTTACCAAAATTTGAAGTGTATGGTAAATGCTTTTATGAAAAGATTCCACAGTTATTTGAGTTATTTGGTGAAATCATGTTTAATACTGATTTCTCAGATAAAAATAGATTATTGCAAGTAATAGCAGAAGCAAAATCACGTATACAAATGATGTTGACAAGTAGTGGACACATAGCTGCTGCTACAAGAGCGGAAAGTTATTTTGCTAATACTGCATTATACAAAGAATTAACAAGTGGAATATCCTTCTATCATTTCTTGGATAAACTAGAAATCAATTTTGAAGAAATGTCAGAGGAAATAATAAGTGACATTAAAAAAACTATCAGTTATATGTTTAAACCTGAGAATCTAGTTATAACTATGACTTCAGAGAAAGATGCTTATGGATTATTTAATGGGGAGGCTAAACATTTTATTGATAAATTGGATGATTCATTATTGGAACTGGATGATGTGAAATTCGACTTCAATAAAACAAATGAAGGATTATTGACATCAGATAAAATCCAATATGTAGCAAAAGCAGGAAACTTCATTAAAAAAGGATATCATTACTCTGGTACTCTTAAGGTATTGCAGACTATAACTAGT
The DNA here is from genome assembly GCF_036985595.1 of Vallitalea maricola. Classification (NCBI taxonomy): domain Bacteria; kingdom Bacillati; phylum Bacillota; class Clostridia; order Lachnospirales; family Vallitaleaceae; genus Vallitalea; species Vallitalea maricola. The sequence continues at coordinate 7,181 of NZ_BTPU01000028.1, forward strand.
TTAGATTATTTATGGAATAATGTAAGAGTTAAAGGTGGAGCTTATGGATGTATGAATGCATTTTCGAGAAATGGTAATGTATATTTCACATCATACAGAGACCCTAATCTTAAAAAGACTCTAGACACTTATGATAATATAGATGGATTTATCTCTACCTTTGATACAGATGATAGAGAAATGACTAAGTACATCATTGGTACTATCAGTAATCTGGATAGACCACTGACACCTGCTTTAAAAGGAGATAGAGCTATTGGTTCATATATTAGTAATGTCTCTTATGAAGATATATTAAATGAAAGAAAAGAAGTTCTAAGTACTACCAAAGAAGATATTAGAGGTACAGCTGATCTAGTCAAATCAGTATTGAAACAAGATAATATCTGTGTAGTGGGTAATGAGAATAAGTTAGAGAAAAACAGAGAAATATTTAATGAATTAGTTCATTTATTCAATTAATTAAAATTAATATTATACTAATGCTGACGGTCACTTGTTGACCGTTAAGCATTTTACTTACAGGAGGAAGATTTTGAATAATTTTAAATCAGGATTTGTTACAATTATAGGTAGACCTAATGTAGGAAAATCTACATTGATGAATCAAATAATAGGGCAAAAAATTGCTATTATGTCGGACAAACCTCAGACAACAAGAAATAAGATCAGGACATTTATTACAACTGAGGAAGGTCAAATCATTTTTATTGATACACCAGGTATTCACAAACCAAAGCATAAGTTGGGTGAATTCATGAATAAGACAGCTCTTGATACTTTTAGAGAAGTTGATGTTGTTTTATGGTTGGTCGAACCTGATATGAAAGTTGGTAAAGGTGATGAATATATAATCGAGCAGCTGCAAAGAGTTAAAACACCAGTTATCCTAGTAATCAATAAAATAGATAAAATATCAAAAGATGAGATATTACAAGTAATAGCTGCTTATAAGGATGCTTATGATTTTGCTGAAATCATTCCAATTTCTGCATTGAAAGGTGAAAACACTGAAGATATCACAAAAATATTGTTTCAATATCTAGAAGAAGGTCCTCAATTCTTTGATGGTGATATGATAACTGACCAACCAGAACGTCAGATTGTTGCTGAGTTAATCAGAGAAAAAGCACTTCATCTATTACAACAGGAAATACCTCACGGAATAGCTGTTGTTATTGATAGGATGAAGGATAGGTCTAATAAAGATATAGTGGATATTGATGCAACAATTATATGTGAAAGAGATTCTCATAAAGGTATTATAATTGGTAAACAAGGTGCAATGCTCAAGAAAATAGGAACTAGGGCAAGAATAGACATAGAAAATCTTCTAGGTTCAAAAGTTAATTTGAAAATATGGGTAAAAATCAAGAAAAATTGGAGAGATAGTGATTTCTTACTTAAAAATTATGGATTCAATAAAAAAGATATGGATTAAAACTTTTGGATTATAAAAAATATATAATGTCTAGGACTAAAGTACTAGAACAATAGGAATCAAAACCCTGATTTTATGCCATGTTGAATGATACACTAATTTTGTCAAGGGTTAAAAATCAGTTTATTCATGGGAATATTTGAGCAGTATATAAAATTCTTAACAGGTAAACCTATAGATATAATAAAATATATTTTTAGGGGGTAACAAAAATGTTTAAGAATATATTATGGAATTTGTTTGAAAATACTGGCAGAATTGATGTTTATTTAATTTATAAACAATATGAACCCAGGGGTAGTACTTATTCATCTAAAGAAATAAACAGAACATATGAAAACAAGAAATGTGCCAATAGTGATATAGTGTAATGATACACATTAATGTATTACTAATCATGAAAAGCTGTTATTAAGATATTTTTTCTATATAACTATAGAAAAATATATCTGATAATAGCTTTTTCTAGTTAAAAATGCTAACTGAAAATAAATTTTACAAGAAATAGTTGCACACGTGTACATAATATGATAGAATGTTTTTGAAAGGAAGATTGTAATGAGTATTACTATTAAAGATATAGCTAAGTTAGCAGGTGTTTCCCATGCTACGGTTTCAAGAGCTCTTAATGATAGTCCTTTGATAAGTGATAAAACCAAGGATAGAATTAAGAAAATTGCTAAAGACAATAATTATATTCCTAATTATAGTGCAAAAAGTCTAAAACTTGATAAGTCATATAATATTGGAGTATTTCTATCAGCTCTTGAAGGTACCAGCCCATCTTTCTTCTATAGCTCAATCAAAGGTGTAAATAGACTGATGAAGGAAAGAAATTATAACTTGGTAGTTAAAGCAATAGATGATCTAAACGGAGATTATAGTATTGTAAATAGTAAACATTATGATGGAATTTTGGTTGTTAGTCAGAAAATACAAGATGATGAATTTATAAAATATATAGGTACATTGAATATACCTGTAGTAGTTCTTAATAGAAAAATAAACATAGAAGGAACAACTTGTGTTTATTCCGAAGATAGAGATGGTGCATACCAAGCAGTAAAATATTTGACTAATCTAGGTCATAAGAGAATTGGATTAATCAAAGGTAAAGAAGGATTCTTGAATAGTAGTGAAAGATTAGAAGGATATAAAATGGCTATGAATGAAGCTTCCCTTATAGTTGATAAGAACTTGATGGCAAGTGGTAAGTTTGACGTAATCAGTGGGTACAAAGGAATGAATAAGATATTGGACAATAACACTGAATTACCTACAGCTATGTTTTGTTCTAATGATGAGATGGCATTTGGTGCTATAAAAGCAATAATAGAAAAAGGGCTAAGAGTTCCAGAAGATATATCTGTTGTAGGATTTGATGATATTGAGATGTGTAAGTATATTACACCCGAACTTACAACAGTAAGGAGAGAAATATCAAAAATAGCATATAGTGGTACAGAACTTCTGTTCGATATGCTCGATAATAACAGTAACAAAGAGTTTTATCATACAAAAGTTGACTGTATATTAAAAATAAGACAGTCAGTACATCAATTAAATCAATAAAATGTGATATATTCATTTTAAAAACATTGCACACGTGTACATTGTGCGGGAGGATGATGTTTTGAAAGAGTTTTTATGTGAGGATTTTATGTTTAATAATGAAGTTGGGAAGAAATTATATCATGAATATGCGGCTGATATGCCTATTTATGATTATCATTGTCACTTAAATCCGAAGGAAATTGCAGAAGATAAACGATATAACAATATTACAGAACTATGGCTAGGTGGAGACCATTATAAGTGGAGAGCTATGAGAAGTCATGGTATAGAAGAAAAATACATAACAGGCGATGCTTCTGACAAAGATAAATTCTTTAAATGGGCAGAAACCATATCCTATTGTATTGGTAATCCTCTCTATCATTGGACACATCTAGAGCTTTGTAGATATTTTGATATAACTAAACAATTAAGTCTAGATACAGCTGAAGATATATGGAATGCATGTAACGAAAAGTTAAAAGAAGATGGTTTTAGTGCAAAAGGTTTGATTAAAAGGTCCAATGTAAAAGTTATATGTACTACTGATGATCCAATAGATGACTTGCATTATCATAAAATAATACAAGATGATAAAGATTTTGATGCAAAAGTATTACCAGCTTTTAGACCTGATAAGTGTGTCAATATTAATAAAGATACTTTTTTACCTTGGATGGGAGAATTGGAAAAAATAGTTGGTTATCCAATTAGTGATATTGATAGTTTATTAAAAGCTATGGAGGAAAGAGTGCTATTTTTCCAAAAGGCTGGCTGCAGAATAGCTGATCATGGTCTTGAAGGAGTTAATTACATAAAAGCTAATAAAGATGAGATTAACGATATATTACTTAAGAAATTATCAAAAACTAATATTGAAGAAGAAGAAACAATAAAATATCAAGGCTTCATGCTTGTGTTTTTTGGAAGATTATATAAGAAATACAATTGGGCTATGCAATTGCATATGGGTTGTATCAGAAATAATAATTCAAGAATGATGAAGCTGTTAGGACCAGATACAGGATTTGATGCAGTTGGTGATTATAGTATTGCTGAGGGATTAGCAGGAATCCTTAATGCATTGGATGAAACTGATGAATTACCAAAAACTATTTTATATAACCTTAATCCTTCTGATAATTATGTTTTAGGAACCCTTATAGGATGTTTCCAAAACTCGGATGCAAGAGGTAAAATACAGTTTGGTGCAGGTTGGTGGTTCAATGACCATAAAGATGGAATGATTAAACAAATGATTGACCTGGCTAATCTGGGATTACTAAGTAATTTTGTAGGTATGCTAACGGATTCAAGAAGTTTCTTATCATATACGAGACATGAATATTTTAGAAGGATTCTATGTAACCTTATAGGTAAGTGGGTTGAAGATGGTGAATTCCCATACGATATGAATCTGCTTGGTAATATAGTTAAGAATATCAGTTTTAACAATGCAAAAGAATATTTTGATATAGAATTATAGAAAATAGTTTAATACGTTATTAAAGACGATATTATAAAAATACATTATAAGAGAGGAATGAGCATTCACATGAAAAGAATGGAAACAATTAAAAAAATCGTAGATAGCGGTGTTGTTGCAGTTATCCGTGCAGAATCAAAAGAAGATGGTATGAAAATTATTGAAGCTGTAAAAGCTGGTGGAATCAAGGCACTTGAAATTACTATGACAGTACCAGGTGCAGTTGATATTATAAAAGAATTAACTGATTTATACAAAGACGAAGATGTAATCATTGGAGCAGGAACAGTTCTTGATCCAGAAACTGCTAGAGCTTGTATTCTTGCAGGAGCAGAATATATCGTAAGTTCAAGTTTTAATCCAGAAACTGTAAAATTATGTAATCGTTATAGAGTACCTGTTATGCCAGGGATCATGACACCTGCTGAGGCTCTAACTGCTCTTGAATCTGGTGTAGAAATCTTAAAAGTATTCCCAGGTAATGCATTCGGTCCTTCTATTATCAAAGCATTCAAAGGCCCTATGCCTCAAGGTAATTACATGCCAACCGGTGGTGTAAGTCTTGACAATGTTCATGAATGGATTGAAGCTGGTGCTGTAGCTGTAGGAACAGGAAGCGTTCTTACTAAAGGAGCTAAAACAGGTAATTATGAACTAGTAACTGAAACTGCTAAGAAATTTGTTGATGCTGTAAAAGAAGCTAGAAAAAATTTAAATAAATAGTTATATAAGAAAGGATTGAATATAGATGAGTAAAAAAGTAGTTACTATGGGAGAAATTATGCTTAGACTCTCAACTAAGGGATATGAAAGATTTACACAAGCTGAGTCTTTTGATGTAGTATATGGTGGTGGAGAAGCTAACGTAGCTGTTTCGCTTGCTAATTATGGTTTTGATGCTCATTTCGTAACTAAACTTCCAGAAAATCCAATTGGACAGAGTGCTGTTAATCACTTAAGAAGATTTGGAGTAAATACTGATTATATTGCTAGAGGTGGAGATAGAGTAGGTATATACTACTTAGAGACAGGTGCTTCAATGAGACCTTCAAAAGTAGTTTATGACCGTGCTGATTCTGCAATAGCTGAAGCTGATATTGAAGATTTTGATTTTGATGAAATATTTAAGGATGCAGAGTGGTTCCATTTCTCAGGAATTACACCTGCAATAAGTAAAAAAGCAGCAGTTCTTACTGAAAAAGCATTAATAGCTGCTAAAAAATATGGAGTGACAGTTAGTGTAGACCTTAACTATAGAAAAAAATTATGGACACCAGAAGAAGCAAAAGAAGTAATGACCAATCTAATGCAATATGTTGATGTATGTATTGGTAATGAAGAAGATGCAGAGAAGGTATTAGGATTCAAACCTGGTGAAACAGATGTTACTTCAGGAAATCTTGAACTTGATGGATACAAAACAATATTCAAACAAATGAAAGAAAAATTCGGTTTCAAATATGTTGTTACAACATTAAGAGAAAGCTATTCAGCATCAGATAATGGATGGTCAGCTCTTATATATGATGGTAATGAATTCTACCGTTCCAAAAAATATGATATAAGAATAGTTGATAGAGTAGGTGGAGGAGACTCATTTGCTGGTGGACTTATTTATGGTTTACTATCAAGCAATGATGACTTCAAATATGCTCTAGAATTTGCTGTAGGTGCTTCTGCATTAAAACACACTATAAAAGGAGATTTTAACTTAGTAACTGTAGATGAAGTAGAAACACTTATAAATGGTGATGCTTCAGGTAGGGTACAAAGATAATTTCTTATTAAAATTGCTAAACATATAAACATTAAATATATTTCTTTAAAAGAATTAATACTTGCCTTATAATTTGGAAGTATTAATTCTGTGTAGGTGACAGTTCCTTTTGTTTGCTAAACAAAAGGAACTGTCACCTTTCATACTATTATTTACTATGAGAATTGCCTTTTTCATTATCGTAAATAATTGCTGTGATTAAATTATCTTTATTAAAGTAAATTGCTAGCTCTTGATTATTACTGAACTCCTTCCCGATAATGATATTCTCGGTTATTATATAACTTGTAATCATTTCCAAACAAATCAAAAACTGCACAATTCTCTTTCCCAATTTCAACCCTGAAAGTGATATTGAACATAAAATGAATTTTATGTTTTTTTTATTGTGAGATTATCCATTTATTTTATTAGAAAAGAATTATCATTATTCAATTTCACTAATAAAGTAGTGTTTTTAGACAAAATAAATATAAAATATGACTTGACAGTAAAAAAAAATTAAAGTATAATTTAATTAATAAATAAAGTTTATTAATTAATAAGGAAGTGGTATTTTATGGAGAAGTATAGTGGAAAGCCCAAACTTATAAAAAAAGTAAATCAAAGTTTAATAAAGAATGTTATTTCACAACAAGGACCAATTTCAAAACCTGAAATTTCAAAAATATGTAATTTAAGCCTACCCACAGTTAATAAAACAGTAGATATTTTAGTAAATAAAGGTGTTGTTAAAAAATCTCAAAAAGATATTAAAGTTGAAGGAAGCGGTAAACGTCCAATTTTTTATGAGATAAATAGTGAAAATGCCTATATAATAGCTCTATATATTGAGGATAGGAAAGTTGAAGGATGCTTGGTAGATGCTACAGGAGGTATACGTTTGCAAAAAGAACTTTATAAGATGCAAAATGTAAATCTTGATAGAAAAAATGATTTTTATAATTATATTTTGGAACTCATTGAAGGAGTAGAAGACAAAGAGCTTATAAAAGCTATTGCGGTAGGTATGCCGGGAGTAGTTGATGAAGAGGGAATCGTTACAGAAACACCAAATATCCCCGAGTGGGAAGGAATAAATATTAAGTCTGAAATTGAAAAATTCTTTAACATTAACGCATATATTGAAAATGATGCAAATTTAACTGCGATTGGTATTTACTATGAAAATTATAAAGAAGATTATAACGATCTGATATATATGTATTTAGGTGAAGGGATTGGTGCAGGTATAATTATAGACGGTAAACTTCATAAAGGCAAAAGCGGTTTTGCAGGTGAAATTAGTTATATGATTACAGAACATAAAATGGAAGACCAAAAAGAAACATTATATAAAGGGTGTTTTGAAAAAGAATGGTTTGCAATCTATACAAATAGTACTTTGAATGAAAAGGAAAGAAAAAGACTCCTATTAAATAAAGTTACATACGCCTTAGTAAATGCAATATCATTACTAAATACTGAAATAGTCGTAATAAGAAGTCCGTATTTTGAATCAAAAGATTTAAAGTTGTTGGAAAATAATGTTTGTAATTACATAGGGGAAAAGAATTGTCCTTTAATAAAATATATTGATGATTTGAATATAGGTCTGAAAGGTGCAATAAGATTGGGCTTGCTGAATTTGGAATCTCAAATACATCTAATACTTTAGAAAAAGTTCTACTTTTTTATTATATTAAATCTTTAATAGGACTTAATTATAGGACTTTAGATATTTAAAGATTAGCAACAGTAAAAGAAAGAGGGATTAATTTGGCATATATATTATCAGTAGATGGAGGAGGCAGTAAAACTTGTCTATGTATTTACAACAGTATAAATAATAAAAAGATATATACTACAATAGGTAGTTCCAATTATAAAAACATAGGTTTGAAACTGGCAAAGAAAAAAATAAAAGAAGGAATAAATAAGATTATTGATGAAGGTAAAATAGATTTAAAACAAATAGAAGCAGCTGTTTTTGGGTTTTCTGGAAATGATACAGAAGATGATCAAAAAAAACTAGAAAATATAATTGGTGAATTGGAAATAAAAAATACTTATGTGTGTAATGATGCAGAAATAGCATTAAGAACATATACCCTAGATCCAGGAATTGTTATTATATCTGGAACAGGTTCCATTGCCTATGGAATAGATGGTTGTAATAATGAAATGAGAGTTGGAGGATGGGGCTGCCAGATTAGTGATTTAGGTTCAGGGTATTGGATAAGTAGGCAGATTCTTGAAAAACTAGTTTTATATTGTGAAGATTTATATAGTTTTGATTATATATTTAGTCTTATTAAAGAACATTTACAGATATCAGAATATAGAAAGATACCTTCTTATTTAAGTAATACTATTAATTCACCAAAAGATATAGCTGCAATGACGAAGTTAATAGTTACTAATATGAACAATAGTATGTTAGCACAAAGAGTTGTAGAACAGGCAGTAGATTATCTTGTAAAATTGGTAGAAAAAATATACATACAATTGTCTTTAAGCAAAGAGAAAAAATGTAGCATTGTTATGTCAGGAAGTGTAGTTACTAATCCAATTATTTCGGAATTATTTATTAAAGAAATAAGAAGAAAGATTACATATCAAAATATTAGTTTTATTGTTGCTCAGAAAAAACCTGTCGATGGTGGTATTAATATAGGAATAGATTTGTTAAGAAAGGGGAGGTGATTTAGTGGATAATGACAAAAGAGTAATGATACAGATTTTTACAGGTGGGTTTAAAGGTAATATTATTGAAAGTGCTGAAATTATTCAAAGAATTGAGTCTATAAGAAAGAATATAGATATCTACGGTGTGATTATCGGTTGGGCAGATAATAAAGAACTGTATTCTAAAGTGAAAGATTATTTAACTGAAAAAAATATAAAAATGTATTATTGGTTTCCAGTTTTTTCTGAATTAGGATTTTACAAAAAGTTCCAGCAGGTAGTTGATTATACAGGAGAGACAATAGAAAATTATAATTTTCAAGAAGGTGAAGATTTTACATTTTATTGTCCTAATTGCAAAGATAATATTAAACTTGTAAAAGATATTTATAATGAACATTTTATTGATATACCAGCTGATGGAATTTTTTTAGATAAAATAAGATACCCTTCTTTCTCAAATGGAGATAAAGGAATTTTTACATGCTTTTGTGAAGATTGCAAAGAGAAAATGGAACAAGAAGGGATTGATGTAGAAGAATTAAAAGAACAAATAGTTAGAATTACAAAAGATAATACAATAAATCCTTTTGGGATAGTTAGTTCACATGATTTAAAAATTCAATTTAAAAATGATATTATTGAGAAATTTTATAAATTCAAAAAACAATCGGTATATAACTCTTTGAAGAATATTACTAAGTATTTTAAAGGTATATATAAAGAAGTAGGATTAGATATTTTTGCACCTCCTATAGCTTACTTTACTGGACAAGATATTCTTGAGTTAATGGAGTTAGCTGATTTTGTTAAACCTATGTATTATAGAAAAACAAATGCTCCTGCAGGGATACCTTTTGAATTTGATAAATATGCTGAGTATTTTTCAAATAATATAGATAAAAAAGGAGTAAAGGATACTCTGCTTAATATTTGTGGCGTTGAAAAAGAAAGTAGATATACTTATAGCAATTGCTTGTTAATGAAACAGCTTAACAAACTAAGTGAAAAAAATAAATGCCATATATACCCAGGAATAGAGATAAATTTTAAAAAAAATATTGCTGAGATAGATATGAATTATATACAAAGTTCTGTAGGTACAATTAGTAAGTCAAAAGCATCGGGTATAGTTCTTTCATGGGATATTATGAGTGCTCCGATGGAGAATATTTATGCAGTTTCAAATGATTATAAAGGAGTGAAAAGCCTTGACAGCAAATGAAATTTTACGCCTTGAAAATATATCAAAAGCTTTTTCAGGTGTTAGTGTTCTTCGTGACATTAATTTTTCAATACAAAAAGGAGAAGTTCATGCGATTTTAGGAGCAAATGGAGCTGGTAAATCCACTTTAATGAAAATTATTAGTGGTGTTCATAAACCCACAGAGGGTAATGTTATTTATAAAGGAAAAAGAGTAACTTTTAATAGTCCCATTGAAGCTCAAAATCAAGGTATTGGAATTATATATCAAGAGTTAAGTATAGTAAAGACTTTGGATGTTATATCAAATGTTTTTTTAGGTAAAGAGGATGTAAAAAGAGGATTCTTAAATAAAAAAGATATGGAAAAAAAGTATTTTGATATCTGCAAAGAACTAAAATTTAATATAAAGCCTTATGATAAGGTTTCAAAATTAAGCATATCTCAACAGCAAGTAATAGAAATAATGAAAGTAATCTCTAATGAAGCAGAAATTATTATAATGGACGAGCCGACAACTTCGTTATCAGAGAGCGAAAAGGATTCTTTATTTGAGACTATCAGACAGTTAAAAGAAAAAGGGAAAACAATACTTTATATATCACATATGTTGGATGAAATATATCGTATTTGTGATAGGATGACTGTAATAAGAGATGGAGAATATATAGGTACGTATATAACAGATAAGACTCCAAAAGATACTCTAATATCTTATATGACAGGTATAGATAATATTAATAAAACTGTTAATTCGTCTAAAAAAGATAAAAGTAAAGAAGAAGTTGTCTTAGAACTTAAAAATATCGTTCGTGATAAAGTTTTAGATAATATTAGTTTCAAACTCCATAAAGGCGAAATATTAGGTATTGGTGGATTAGTTGGAGCAGGAAGAACTGAACTTACTCAAGTAATATATGGGATAGATGCTTACGATAGTGGTGATATTTACTTAAATAATAAAAAAATTAAAATTAGCTCACCTATAGATGCTATAAAAAATGGAATAGGTTTAATTCCAGAAGATAGAAAACATTTAGGACTTATTCTAAAACATGAAGTATATAAAAATTCAACAATTATACAACTTGATAAAATGAAAAAGTTTGGATTTTTAAGTAAGAAAAAAGAACAAAACTTTATTGAAAAAGCAATAAAAGATTTATCTATAAAAGTAGAAAGTATTAAAACTAAAGCATCTAATTTAAGTGGAGGAAATCAGCAAAAAGTAGTTGTTTCCAAATGGATGGATAAAGATTTGCAGGTATTGATATTTGATGAACCAACAAAGGGAATTGATGTATCGGCAAAAGAAGATATTTTTAAAATTATGGTAGAGTTTGCAGAGAAAGGTTATGGTATAATATTTATTTCTTCAGATTTAGAAGAAGTTGAGAGACTTTCAGATAGAGTTTTAATAATGAGAAAAGGCAGGATTGTAAAAGAATTAAGAGGTAAAGATATTACTATCGAACAAATAAATTATCAGACATTAAATGGATAGGGAGGCATATGAAATGGTGCTAGAAAGAAGTAAAAGTTTCGGTGGGAAAATTAAGAAAATAAATTGGAAACAGTATGGTGTTATTTTAGGTTTTTTTGTTCTTTGTTTTGCGATTAGCCTAGCAACACCTAAATTTCTAACAGTATCAAATCTATTGAATCTATTAAGACAATCGTCTATTATTGGAATTATTGCTGCGGGTATGACTTTTGTAATTATTTCTGGAAACTTTGATATATCGGTAGGAGCTATAGCAGCTTTAAGTGGTGCGTTTTTGATGACATCACTTACCAATGGTCATAGTTTAATTCTAAGTATTATTATTGCACTAGTAGTAGGATCTATAGCTGGTGCTGTAAATGGATTTTTAGTATCAAAAATTAATATTCCCTCGTTAATTGCTACTATGGGAATGGTAACTATTTGTCGTGGAGTATTATTAGTATATACAGGAGGATATCCAGTATCATATTTAAATGAACAGTTAACTAAAATAGGTAATGGATATTTATTAGGTATACCAATTCCAGTAATTATCTTTTTCTCAGCAATTATAATAGGACATATTATCCTTTCAAAGACAAAGTTTGGAAGACATATTTACGCTGTAGGAGGAAATCAAGAGGCTAGTTTATTATCTGGAATCAATGTGGATTTTTATAAAATCATTGTGTTTGTAATAAATGGATTAATGGCTGGATTAGCAGGAATTGTTCTAACAGCCCGTTTAAGTACAGCTACAGCTGTAGCAGGAGAAGGGTATGATTTAGATGCAATAGCTGCTGTAGTAATTGGAGGAACAAGTGTTACAGGCGGCGAAGGAAATATCCTAAGAACGATAATAGGAGTTTTACTAATGAGTGTTATTAGTAATAGTTTTAACTTATTAGGTGTAAATATTCATTTTCAATATATTTTCAAAGGTCTTATTATACTAGTGGCTGTTGGATTTGATAGTTATAGTAAAAAAAGAGAAAAATAGTTATGATCATTATATTTTTAATAATTAATGATATAAAAATTTAAATTTTAGGAGGATAAGAATATGAAAAGATTATTAAAATCTATGTTAAGTATTATGATTGTATTAACAGTTATTTTTACCAATGTTGGTTGTTCTCAGAACAAAGCTCCAGAAAAAGAAAATAATGTACAAGATTCAAAGGAAAATGCAAAAGAAGACACTAAAGATAAAGAAACAATAACAGAAGATGAACAAAAAACAATTGCAGTATTAATTCCTGGACCAGTTGGTTATTTTGTAGCTGTTAGAAAAGGAATCGACGAAGCAGCTGAAGAGTTAGGTGTAAAAGTTGAATATGCTGATGCTGGATGGGATGCTTCAAAACAATTATCACAGGTAGAAGACTTTATTACTAAAGGTGTTGATATGATTGCAATATGTGCTGCAGATGCAGTGGCGGTTGTACCAACTATTCAACTTGCTAATGATGCAAAAGTACCTATTATGGCATTTACTAATGCTATAGGAACTAACCCTACAGGTGAATACGAAGGATTAGTTACTTATGTAGGACAAAATGAAATACATACAGGAGCTGTCTGTGGTGAAATTGCTAAGAAATTGTTAGGAGAACAAGGCGGTAAAATTGTTATGATTGAAGGTAGCCCTGGAACATCTCCACAAAGAAATAGAAGAGAAGGTTTTGTTAATGCAATAGATTCACAAGAAAATATGGATGTTGTATATACACAAACAAGTAATTGGGAAAAAGAGAAAGCTATGAAAATCGTAGAAGATTTAATACAAAAAAATCAAGAGATGGATTTAATTTTCTGCCAAGATGATAATTCGGCAATAGGAGCTGGAAAGGCACTAGAAGAGGCAGGCATGAAAGATGATATATTTGTAATCGGATTAGGTGGAAGTATTGACGGATTACAAGCTGTTAAAGATGGTTTATTAGATGGAACAACATATATGTCAGCAACAGAAGAAGGGTATAAAACTATTGAAACAGCTGTAAAATATCTTAACGGAGAAGAAGTGGAAAAAGTTACTCAAATGATTCAAGTGGAAGTTAATAAAGATAATGTAGATGAATTTGAGGGAGAATGGTAAATAGGAACGAAGGAATTAAATAAGTCATTTTACAATACTGTAATATTATCAAGGGGCTGTCTCACTGAAACTTTAATACGATAAGTCTCTAATTACAAAAGCAAGTGAACTACCTAAGTTCTTTTATATATTCATAGGTGGTTCACTATTTTTGTATCATAATTAAAGATTCGAAGAATCATTGTGTGATCTTTTACTAAATTAGATTATCTATGCTGTTTTTAATGGGACTGTGAAGTATTACAAGCATAGTTGAAAAGTATAAATACTTGCAATTATTACACATAAGGTATATTATGGAAGTGTTTAATACATAATTAAGTGCGGGGGATGATAAATGGATTATAGATACATAAAATGTACTATCATAATAGGTTTAATAGTATTATTAGTTGGTTGTAATAAAGCTCAGAATCAGAAAAAAAGTTTTAAGATATCAGCTATTGAAACTATCAGTAAAAATGAAAACACTAAAATAAGAGATAATAAAAATAATCATAAACAAAAACAGTTATACAATACGTCTATAACTAAGAAATACGCAAATCTATCAGATGAAAATATGAATTATGAAGATTGGTGGTTATATACTGAATATGAAAAAGAAAATAAACCTTATATATATAGGTTCAATATAAAGACTGGTAATAAAGTAAGAGTGTGTCAAGGTAAAATAGTTGAGAAAACCCTTATGAGTGATAAGGTGCATTATATTAATGAAACAGGTATTAAGTTGCTGCATAACAATCAATATATTAATTTACTCAACAGACACATAGACCAATATGAAAAAATTGAAAATGGTTATGTCTATATAGCATCAAATGCCATCTATTATTTTAATACTAATACCAATACCGAAAGTATTCTTACTACCTTTAAGGATTCAATGGCTGATGGAACACTATCGGCTGCTTCTAATAACAATCATATTATGTACTCTATAAAGATAGATGACAGGATTCAATTAAATACCTATAATATTAGGAATAATGAAAATAAAATTATATTACAAGACCAAGTTTGTAGTAATATAATGAGTATAGGAGATAAATTTTTTCTATATAACGAATCAAATAAAAAAATAATGGTTTATGATAATGATGAGTTGAAAGAATCATTGAGAGCTTATCCAAGTCAAAATAAAATATCATATTATAATGATAAGATATATTACGTAAGTGATAAGTTATATATTCTTGATACTAATGATTACTCAATAAAAACAGTCAATACATATTCCAGTGAAAACACTTTATTGGAAATCAAAGATGGTAAAGTTTACTTTTATGGTAACCAGCTTATGATATATTACATAGATCAAGATAGATTAGTTAATAAAAATATATATCTGGACACAAGTAATGAAATAGATATCGTAGAAGATATGATATATGAAATTAACCGTAACAAGGGTTATATAAGCAAAAGCGATTTTGAAGGTAGAACAGTCAATAATTATAATCTAGAATATTTTTCAGATTATTTTATAGGTGACAACTGTATTTATTTATTTGATGATAAGGGAATCATTAGTAAGATAAATAAACATACCCTTGCTCATATTGAAACTACTAGAAAATATGATAATTCTTATATATATCAAGTTAAAAATAAAAAAGATAATAATGTATTCAGAGTAGAAAATTATAATGCATTGGTTCATCTTAATGAAAATACTTATTATCCTAGCAGCTCACATAGATTAATAAGTCTACAATCCAATAAAAAGGCATTAGAAGAACTTAACTTAAGTAATAGTGACTGGTATGATTATAATGATAAATTTATAGTATATGTTGATGAAACGGGAATTCTACATTATTACAATAGATACACAAAAGAGAAAAAAAGTCTAAAAACTAGCAATATCAATAATTTAAGAATTATAAACAATAGTATATTCTATTACTCAATAGACGATAGAACACTATATTGCTATAAGAATAATAGACACAAAAAGGTAGTTGAAGGTAATATAAAAGAATATGAGGTAGTAGGTAATAAAATATATTATGTGGACAAGTATTTATATAGAATTAATATTGATGGTACTGACAAAGAGAAGATTAATGATTCTTCTACTGAATTATTAATTGGCATCAATAATGAATTATTCTATATGGATAATGAAGATAGGAATGCTTTATACAGAATTAATAATAATAATGGTTCAAGTGAATTGATTGATACAATTTTAACTGCTGATATAAAGGATTATTTTACTGATGGAGAAAAATTATATCTCTATTATAATGATAAAGATAATCATGTTATACAATCACTTAATATAAATAATCTGGAGTTCGAGAGACTATATGTTAAAGGAAGTAGAAGAAAATAGGAATGTATAATATTACTAATGGGAAGGAGTAGTAGGTTATGTATACCCCTGAGTATTTTATTGAAAAATTACAATTGGCTCCACATATAGAAGGTGGATATTACAGAGAGATATATAATGATAAATCTCATAAAACAGGTATTGAGGATTATGATGGTAAAAGGTCTTTGTCAACAACTATTTATTACCTCCTAAAACTAGGACAGGTTTCCAAATTCCATAAATTAAAATCTGACGAAATATGGTTTTATCATTATGGTTCACCCCTGACGATACATATGATTGATATAGAAGGAAAATATAGTAAAGTAGTATTAGGATTAAATATAGAAAAAGGAGAATTACCACAGCTGATTGTAACTGCGAATACTATTTTTGGTGCTGAAGTTGTTGAAGGAGGGACTTTTACATTAGTTAGTTGTATGGTTTCTCCAGGGTTCGACTTCAAAGACTTTCGAATGTATTCCAGTGATGAATTGATTAATGAATATCCAGAACATAAAGAAATAATATATAAACTCAATGGATGAATAAAATCTACTTATATTTAGGTTTTATTCGGATTGTAAATAAATGTCTGTAAATACTATTTATAGAATAGCTTCCTATGATAAAAATAAAATCATAGGAGGCTATTTTAATTATCTTCTAAAATAAAAAAGGTTATTAAATAATAATTTAATATATTTTTTTGTAAATGTCGTGGTAATGTCATGTTATATGGTGTTAATATTATATCAAGCCAATAACAAATAAGGCTTAACGTACGTATTAGAGATAATATATAAAATATATGCAATAATAAATTATCTCTATGAAAATGTAGTCGCGGTTACAAAATAAATTATAATACGAAAGGAAGTAATAAAATGTCAATTGAAGGATTTATTATGGGTAATAGTACATTTGTAGGAACAGATTCAGGAGTAAGCGGTCCAAATGAAGATGGTGGTAATACAGCTTTTGGACATAGAACTTTATATGAAACTTATGAAGGTAATTACAACACTGCTGTTGGTTGTGAAGCTTTAACCAACAATTATGATGGTAAGAGTAATACTGCTGTAGGTTATCAAGCTTTAACTAATAATTATGATGGTGATTATAATGTTGCTGTAGGATATAAATGCCTTGAAAATAATAGTAGTGGTAACTGGAATACTGCTATAGGTAATCGTACTTTATATAAAAACACTACTGGTATTAATAATATTGGTATAGGTTATTTGGCTTTAGTAAATAATGAAGAAGGTAGAGAAAATATCGCATTAGGTCGTAGTGCATTAAGTAGTAACAAGCATGATTATAATATAGCTATAGGAACTCAAGCATTACTTACAAATACTGGTAATCATAATACCGCTGTAGGTCATAGAGCTTTACTCACTACTAGATATAATAATTGTTCTGGAATTGGTTATAATTCAAGCGTTAAAGGAGATAATCAAATACAATTAGGTAATAGTGACACAACAACATATGCTTATGGTAGTGTACAGAATCGTTCTGATAAACGAGATAAAACAGATATACAAGATACAAAATTAGGCTTAGATTTTATAATGGGATTAAAACCTGTAGAATTCAGATGGGATTATCGGGAAGATTATATTGAAGAAACTACTAACGAAGATGGTTATACTGATTTAAAAGAAATTCCTAAAGATGGTTCCAAAAAAAGAAAAAGATTACATCAAGGTTTTATAGCACAAGAGGTAAAAGCTTTGATGGATAGCTTAGGAGTTGATTTTGCAGGATATCAAGATCACAAAGTTAAAGGTGGAGAAGATGTGCTTACTCTAGGATACACAGAATTTATTCCACCACTTGTTAAGGCTATTCACGAGCAACAAAATACTATATTAAAATTACAGAAGAAGGTTGAAATGCTACAGAATAAATAAAACATAATCAATTATAACCTTAGTATTTTGAATCATTCCTTGAAAAGTTATAAAAGTTGGAATGCCAAGATAATGACATTCCGACTTTTATTATATAGTGTAAGTTCATTTATCATAAAAAGCTAATTTACAGAGATAACTTTACTTTCTTGATCTTTTGTTTTTAGTGGATTTCTTTGCTACAGAATATCCAAAAGTACCTAATTTTTTACCTAGTCCAAAATAAGTACCATGTGAATAACATATGGGATTAGATTTATCAAGATGGAATTTATTGTTATTGTCTAGATATTTTTCATCTGCATTAACTGCAACCACTTCTGCCATAAACATATCATGAGAACCAAGTTTTATTATTTCTTTGACTTTACACTCAATGTTCACAGGACTTTCTGCTATTAAAGGTGCTTCAACTTCTCTAGCTTTCTCGATTGTCAGATTCATTTCTTTGAATTTATCAATATCTCTACCTGATTTAACTCCACAGTAGTCAACAGCCCTTACTAATTTTTCACAACTTAAATTAATAACGAATTCTTTTGTTTCTTCTATGATATTATATGAATGTCTACTAGGACGAACAGAGATATATGTCATGGGTGGGTTGGTACAAATCGTTCCTGTCCATGCAATAGTAATTATATTGTAATTATCTTTACAATTTCCACATGTGACTAATACAGCTGGCAAAGGATATATCATATTACCAGGCTTCCAATTTATCTTTGACATTATTACCCTCCTTGCATTATTTTGTCGAAATATAAGTTTTGTAAATAAACTACTTAATATTATTATATATATATATTAAAAAAAATCAATTACTAATAACAATTATATATAGTAATAAGCTTAAACAACTATATTATATAATTATTATATATCAATCAATTAAATAGAAATCATTGACAATTTTTACAAAAAAGTGTAATATTTTAATTGTTATTTACTAGAAAGGGGCTGATTTATTATGAAGAGTATCAAGTCAAAATTGATCTTAATTTTGTGCGTCATAATTGTGATTTCATGTAGTGGGTTAGGGTTAATCTCTTATAATTTTAGTAAGCAGGCGTTGGTAGATTCTGTAGAAAATAATCTCATAACTATTGCTGAAAAATCATCACAATTAATAGAAGAAAGAATTAATAAAGAGTTAGGTAAACTAGAAGTCATTGCTGGCAGAACAAGGATAACAGATCCAGATAATACTACAGAAGATAAGTTAGATGCTTTAAGAGAGGAAATCAAGAGAAATGGATATCAGCTGATGGATTTAGTAGATACTGATGGGCAGGCTGTTTCTACAGGTAATAAAACATATGATCTAAGCCATAGGGAATATTTTAAAAGAGCAATGAATGGACAATCTACCATTTCAGATTTATTAGTTAGTGCTGAGGATGGCTCGCTGATTGTTGTATATGCTACACCTATAAAATCTGATACAGATATAACAGGAGTTCTAGTAGCAGTAAAAGAAGCAATTTCTTTCAGTGATGTTATAAAAGATGTAACAGTTGGAGAAAGTGGTTATGCATATGTAGTAAATGATCAGGGTATGATTGTTGCGGATAAAGATGTTAACAGAGTTAATAATGTCAATTTATTGGAAGAAACAGCAAGTGATAAGAAATCTAAAAAATATAAAGAACTACTAGACAAAATGATTGCAAAAGAACAGGGTAGTGGTTCATATACATATGATGATTCAAAGTATATGATTGGATATTCACCAATTAATAATACTAACTGGTCAATTGGAATAACAGCTCCTTTGGGTGAAGTTTTATCAGAATTAGATGGATTAAGAAGTAGTACGTTAATGATATCAGGAGTAATATTAATCATATCATTATTCTTCATATATCTAGTGGGAGCATTCATCACTAAGCCTCTTGTTGATCTATCAAAAAATATAGATATCATGGCTCAATTTGACTTAAGAGAAAACAATGACAACAAAATTTCTAAGCACAAAAAGAGAAAAGATGAGATTGGATTTATATTCAATTCAATATGTGTTATGCAGAATAATTTTGTTAGCTTGATTAAGAAAATAACAGATACGGTAAATAGTATAACAGAGTCATCATCTAGTATGAGTTTGACAACTCAGCAATCAGCGCAAGCTGCTGAGGAAGTTGCTACTACTATAAGTGAGATTGCCAAGGGAGCTACGGATCAAGCAAAAGATACTGAAAAAGGTTCTGAGACTGTTTATGAATTAGGTGATCTTATACAAAAAGAACATGAATGTATGGAGGAAGTAAGTACTAATTCAGATAAAGTAATAAAGCTGGCTGATGAAGGACTTATTGAAATTAATGAATTAAAAGAAAAGACTGATCTTAGCAAGGAAGCATCAATAGAAATCTTTGATGTAATCAAAAAAACCAATGAAAGTTCTAAAAAAATATCAAAGGCAAGTACCATGATAGCATCTATTGCAGAACAGACGAATCTGCTAGCACTTAATGCTGCTATAGAGGCTGCTAGAGCAGGTGAAGCAGGTAAAGGATTTGCGGTTGTAGCAGATGAGATTAGAACTCTGGCTGAACAATCTACTGAATCTACTAAAGAAATTGATTTGGTAGTGAATGAATTAATTACTAATGCAGGTCAGGCAGTTAAACGAATGGAAGAAGTATATACTATAGTTAGTCATCAAATAAGTAGTGTTGATGTTACAGAAGGTAAGTACAGGCAGATTGTTGATGCTATAAGTAACACAGATGATAGTATAGAAAGATTAAGTAGTATAGGTGTAGAATTACAAAAGAAAAAAGAATATATTCTAGATGTTATACAGAATCTATCAGCAATCGCTGAAGAAAATGCAGCTAGTACAGAAGAAGCAGCAGCTTCAACTGAAGAGCAATCTGCATCCTTACAGCAAATTGCAAGTACTAGTGAAAGTCTCGCAGAATTAGCAGCAGAATTAAATCAAGAAGCTTCTAAATTCCAGCTATAGATATAAGGGTTATCTCAATAATACATAAGAAATTTATGTGTATTATGAGATAACCTTATTTTGTTTTTATACTATTTTATTGGGCATTGTATTAATATTATTAGATATTTCAAATGGTATTCTTTTTATAATTGTATTAAGTAATTTGTGTAATAACAGACTTGCTTTTGTTATGATATCATAAGTATTTTCTTTAATAAATAAAGAAAAAAACATTACTTACAAATTATTTGAATTGTACAATTTGACATTTTTTGGTGAAAGAGTTAGAATTATCACATGATAAATGGGGGAGGATACAGCAGTGAAAAGTATAAAAACGAAGTTGATTTTAGCAATATCAGTCATTGTGTTAATATCATGTGTTGGAGTATCAATAATATCATATACATATGGAAGCAGAGTCTTATTAAATAAGACAGAAGATAATCTGGTTGTTATATCAGAAAAGTCATCTCAAGTAATTTCTGAAAGAATTAATATCGAAAAAGAAGTACTCAAATCTGTTGCATCCAAAGAAAAAATTGTTGAAACTTATGTAACTAAAAGAGAAAAAATGATAGCACTTAATAACGAAATAAGAAAATATGGGTATTCTAAGATGTTAATCGCTAATATTGATGGACAAGCTTATTCCAATGACAACAAAGCTTATGATATATCACAAAAAGAATATTTTAAGAAAGCTTTACAAGGAGAAACTATAATTTCAGATGTTACTATAATTGAAGATTCTCTAGTGGTAACATATGCTACTCCAATTTGGAGAGGTGGAGGAGTATGTGGTGTTTTAATTGGAGTTAGAGATATTAATACATTTATTGATATGATCTCTGATATAACTATTGGAGAAAGTGGGTTTGCATTCATAGTTAATAAAAATGGTCAATTGGTAGCAGATAAAAGTATTGAAAGAGTTGTTGATAGTGTCAATCTATTAGAAGAGTCAAAGGGCTTTAGTAAATATAATGAGATTGTCAATAATATGATAGAAGGACAAAGTGGCAGCGGAAAATATAGTTTCAATAATGTTAATAATATTATGGGATATGCTCCAATACTAAATACCAATTGGTCACTAGGGGTTGTGGCACCAGTAAATGAAGTATTAAGTGAACTAGATAAGATGAAATCAAGCAGTTTTAAAACCATACTTACAACTTTAGTGATAACTTTAATAATAGTTTATATATTAGGAACAATGATTGCTAGACCTCTAAGAAAATTAGCAAAAGTGTTAAACAAATTATCTAGATATGATTTAAGTAAAAATGATGAGAATATCAGCAGATATTTTAAAAGAAGAGATGAGATTGGAATCATTTCTAATTCTTTATCAAAGATGCAAGACAATTTTATAGATCTAATCAAAAAAATTACTGACGCATCAAGAGAAGTAAGAGATTCTTCTCTTTCTATGACAGATATTACTGGACAATGTGCACATGCTGCCAATAGTGTAGCAGTAACTGTGGGAGAAATTGCAAAAAGTGCTTCAGATCAAGCACATAATACAGAAGTGGGTTCAGATTCAATATATCAGCTGGGTAATTTGATAGAAGATGAGAAAACTGTCATGGAAGAACTTAATAATAACTCTGATAAAGTAGGTGAGTTAATAAAATCAGGTTTAATTGAGATAGATGAGTTAATTAATAAAACTGAAGAGAGTGGTAAATCAGCAAAAGATATTTTTGGAGTTGTTGCAGAAACAAACAAAAGTACACAAAAAATCAGCAAAGCAAGTACTATGATTGCGGCTATTGCAGAACAAACTAATCTATTAGCTTTAAATGCAGCAATAGAAGCAGCTCGAGCAGGAGACGCAGGAAAAGGATTTGCAGTAGTTGCAGATGAAATAAGAAAACTTGCTGAACAATCTACTCATTCAACCAAAGAAATTGATAACATAGTTAACGAATTAATTAATAATGCTCAAGAAGCAGTAGTCAAAATAAAAGAGGTTTCTGATATCGTTGAACAGCAAGTTACAAGTGTTAAAGTAACAGAAAATAAATATAGAGATATTTCTCTTGCTATTAACGATTCAAGTAGAAGTGTTGAGAAACTGAATAAATTGGGCGAAGAACTCCAAATAAAAAAATCTAATATACTAGATGTTATAGGTAATCTATCTACCATTGCAGAGGAAAATGCAGCTAGTACAGAAGAAGTTGCTGCATCTACGCAAGAACAATCTGCATCATTGCAATTGATAGCAACCACTAGTGAAAAATTATCTAATCTAGCAAATGAATTGGATGAAACTACATCCCAATTCAAATTATAATATTGTTGATGTTGAAATTTAATAATAAATGAGGTGGCTAATAATATGACATATAAAGGATATAAACCGGAAACTCATGAAAGTGCTTATATTGCTCCAAGTGCTGATGTTATAGGACAAGTTAAGGTGAAAGAAAATGCAAGTATATGGTTTGGTGCTGTGCTTAGAGGAGATATAAATAAGATAACAGTAGGTAAATGTTCTAATGTACAAGACAATAGTACGGTCCATGTATCAGAGGATGCTGGTACAGAGATAGGTGATTATGTTACTATAGGTCATAATTGTATTATACATGGCTGTAAAATAAATGATTACTCTCTTATAGGTATGGGCAGCATAATATTGGATGGTGCAGTTATAAGTGAATATTCTATAGTTGGAGCAGGAAGCCTAGTTACAGGTAATAAGATATTTCCACCTGGTGTACTCATATTAGGTTCACCAGCAAAGGTTAGAAGAAAACTTACTGAAGAAGAAATAAACAAATTAAAACAATCAGCGAACCATTATGTTGATACTGCAAATGAATATAAAATTCAATAATAAGCAAGAGGAACTGTTACAAATCGGCAATAGTTCCTCTTGCTTTATTCATTGATGACTAATATCATTTAATGTATCTTGTTAGAAGAAGGAGCAGATGTTCGTCTTGTAGTTGTAACATATTTGAAAGTATATTATAATATACTCATATTTCATTAAAACTCTTTGATGGCATCAATTTTTCTTGTGTTAAATATTAAGAAGGCATTTTAGTAGAATATATGGCTTGTAGTAATTTACTTGATACAGATGGAGTGTTATAATATCATAGAATAAGAGAGATGTATTATAGGAGTAATAAAATGGATGACATAAAGACAAAAGGCATTGTTGTAAGTGAAATGCCTATAGGAGAAAATGATAAACGCATAGTTATTATTACAAAAGACAAAGGTAAGATAACAGCTTTTGCTAGAGGTGCTAGAAAAACAAATAGTATGTTTCTTGCTGGTTCTCAATTATTTTGTTATGGAGAATACATATTATATAAAGGAAAATCCTCATCCTATAATGTTAAACAAATACAAATAATAGAATCTTTTCATGGTATACGCAAAGATATAGAATTATTAGCTTATGGGTTATACGTATTAGAGTTTGCGGCATTTATCACCCAAGAAAATGTACCTAATAAATCCCTTATGAAACTTATGTTAAAAACTTTGCAGATATTAGTTAAGAAAGTCATTGACTATGATTTGATAATGAGAATATTTGAATTGAAAGCCATGAGTTATATAGGTTATACCCCTAATGTAATAAACTGTGTCAACTGTGGTGAGAAATGTGATAAGTATTCTTTCAGCATTAAGTTAGGAGGAATTATTTGCAAAAACTGCTCAAATGAGCACAAATATGTGCTTAGAATAGATAACAGTACTATTTATACCATGAGATATATTCTTGCTACATCCGTTGAAAAATTATTTAGCTTTCAGGTTAATGAAACTATCAAATACGAATTGACATTAATAATGAAAAAATATATTGAATATCATCTTAACCACAAATTCAAATCTTTAGATTTTTTATTAAAATTATAGAATGATAAAAAATTATTTTAAGGAGAATTATTATGAAAGTATTAAAATATTTTATATGCATATTTAGTATTTTTATCTGTATTTTTTTGTCTGGATGCACTTCTAAGAAAATAGATTTTATTGCTGGTGAATTCCTTTATGAAATAAATGATGATGATGTAGAAGTTACATTCATTAAGAAAAATGATAAAAATTATGATAAAGAAAAATATAAAGATTTTGTAGAGAGCAAGTTGAAGGAACATAAAGAGATAGATGTTAAGATTAAGAACATAGAATTGTATGGAGAAAATATAAGAATTACTTTTGGTTTTGAAGAATTATATGATTTGGATAGAGTTCTTAAAACAAATATTTTTCATGATTCTCTACAAGATTATCTAGATGATAATAATATTAATTATGACCAGTTTGAAGATAAGGATGTATTATATAATGTATTAAGTGGTGAAGAAATAACTGAACAACAGTTAGAAGATAATAAAAAATATAGTTTAATCAGACTAGATTGTAATAATTCTAAAATAAAAGTTGATGGAGATATAATATATGCAAGCAAGCAAGGTGAAATCATAAAGAAAGACACTATTTATTTTAAAAACTATGGCACTTATTATCTATTATATAAGCCTTCAACTGGAATAAGCAAATGGGTTTTATGGGCGTTGTTGATATTAATAGTTGGTTACGCTATCTACCTAGGTATTAAATGGCAATCTAACAAGAAAAGCTCTGTTAACTGTTATTACTGTGGTCAGAAGAATGATTATGATGCAATATATTGTAAAATATGTGGGAATAAGATTAATCAAGAGATAAAAGATAGCAATAATTAATTGTTAGTGATTTGGTTTTGAGTTTAATGTTCATACAAGCTAAAATGAGGTGGAAGTAAATGAGTTCTATTTCTAAGCATTATCGAAAACTACATATTGTACGCTGGATTGCTCGTGTCATAAGCTCGTTATCAATAGCATTTTTTCTCTTTATATTTATTGGAGAGTGTATATCTAATTTTGGTCCTTTGACACTAGAAGGAGTAATGATAGCAGGTTTTGCAGTTGTATTGATGGTGGGAGTTTTAATTTCTTGGTGGAAAGAAGGTATTGGTGGAATTATTTTAATAATTAGTGGTGTTATATTTGCAATATTTATTTACTTAACAGCAGGAACAAACAGGATTTTAGCATCAACGTTAATCAGTTCACCTTTTTGGACATCTGGGGTTCTATTCTTGATAATCAGATATAAAATAGGTGATAACAAAAAAATGTGATTAATATATCTATAAAAAATTTAATGAAATTTATCTTTTAGTGTTATTATCTAATAATTAACCTTGACATAGAAAGGCTGTTTTGTTATACTTTTTCTCATATATAGATATTTTATAAAATATATTGTAATTAAATATTATTATGTTGAATTATATAATGACTCTGTAATGACAAAGAGAAGTAATTAATTAAATAAATTCTTGTAGCGAGTTCAGGGTGGTGTGAGCTGAATAGAATATAATTAATGAATGGCACTTTTGAACAGATAATTAAGTGGATGTGCTATATTACATCAATTAGGGTGGAACCGCGGAAGATGTTCTTTCGTCCCTTCTAGGGATAGAAGAATGTCTTTTTTTGTGAAAAAATATAAATATAGATATATAGAAAGGATGTTTTAAGATGGAAAAGACTATGGAAAAAGTAGTTGCCCTTGCAAAGGCTAGAGGTTTTATTTATCCAGGATCAGAAATATATGGAGGATTAGCTAACACATGGGATTATGGTCCTCTTGGAGTTGAACTTAAAAACAATGTAAAAAAAGCTTGGTGGCAAAAATTTATTAAAGAAAGTCCTTACAATGTAGGTATTGATTGTGCTATATTAATGAATCCACAAGTATGGGTGGCTTCTGGTCATGTAGGCGGTTTTAATGATCCATTAATGGATTGTAAAAGCTGTAAAGAAAGATTTAGGGCTGACCAATTAATTGAAAACTACATGAAAGAAAATAATCTTGAAATTGAAGATGCTGTTGATTCATGGTCCAATGAAAAAATGAAAAATTATATTGAAGAAAATGGTATTGTCTGTCCTTCTTGTGGAGAGAAAAATTTTACAGATATTAGACAATTCAATTTGATGTTCAAAACTTTCCAAGGTGTAACAGAAGATGCTAAAAATACTGTTTATTTACGTCCAGAAACAGCACAAGGTATTTTTGTTAACTTCAAAAATGTACAACGTACGTCAAGAAAGAAAATTCCATTTGGTATTGGTCAAATAGGTAAATCTTTCAGAAATGAAATTACACCAGGTAACTTTACATTTAGAACTAGAGAATTTGAACAAATGGAATTAGAATTTTTCTGTGAGCCAGGAACAGACCTTGAATGGTTTGAGTATTGGAAAAAATATTGTGTCAATTGGATATTATCTCTTGGTATAAAAGAAGAGAATATGAGATTGAGAGACCATAGCCAGGAAGAATTATCTCATTACAGTAATGCAACATCTGATATAGAATACCTATTCCCATTCGGTTGGGGTGAACTATGGGGTATTGCTGATAGAACAGATTTTGACTTAAGAAAACATCAAGAAACTTCTGGTGCTGATTTGACATATTTTGATGATATGAAAAAAGAAAAATATATTCCATATTGTATAGAGCCTTCACTAGGTGCAGATAGAGTAACACTTGCATTTTTATGTGAGGCATATGATGAAGAAGAATTAGAGAATGGTGATGTAAGAAAAGTACTACGTTTCCATCCAATAATAGCTCCAGTACAAATTGCTGTTCTTCCATTATCTAAAAAATTATCTGAAGAAGCAGAGAAAATATATGCTATGTTAGGTAAACATTATAATGTTGAATATGACGATAGAGGTAGTATAGGAAAAAGATATCGTAGACAAGATGAAATAGGAACTCCTTATTGCTTAACATTTGATTTTGATTCTTTGGAAGATGGAGCTGTAACTATTAGAAATAGAGATTCAATGGAACAAGAAAGAGTTAAAATTGATGACTTGCTAAATTATTTAGGACAAAGAATAACATTTTAGCATAAAATTACACAAAAAAAAATATTAAACAGTTACTTTATTAGTGAATTGGTTAAAATCTATATATTAGTAGAAAAAAACAAAAAAAAATCTACTTATTTTAAGTTTTTGTGTTATAATATATGTCGGACTGACATATAAGTAAAATTTTAGCAAATAGCATCAGATAAATAATTTACAGTTATATTGATGAAATGGTTGTTAGAATTATACAATTTGGTCATAATTTATTATAAGGTCATTAATTAACTTATTTATCTTTATCAAGTACTAATGACATAAAAACTAAGAGGTTTAAGCCTTAAGTTTTTAATATAAATAATTAAAGAAAAGATTATCAGGAGGTATATTTAATGAGCAAGAAATATGTTTATATGTTTAGTGAAGCTGATGCATCAATGAAAAACCTTCTTGGTGGAAAAGGTGCTAACTTAGCAGAAATGACTAAGCTTGGTTTACCAATCCCTCAAGGATTTACTGTTTCAACTGAAGCTTGTATTAATTATTATGATAATGGTGAAAGTATTTCTGATGAAATTAAACAACAAATCGAAGAAGCTTTAGTGAAAGTTGAAGAAATTAATGATAAAAAATTTGGTGATAATAGCCAACCATTATTAGTATCTGTTCGTTCAGGTGCTAGAGTATCTATGCCTGGTATGATGGATACAGTTCTTAACTTAGGACTTAATGATGTATCTGTTGAAGGATTCGCAAAAGCTACAGAAAATGCAAGATTCGCATACGATTCTTATAGAAGATTTATTCAAATGTTCTCAGACGTTGTTAAAGGTCTTCCAAAATCAAAATTCGAAAGAGTATTAGACGATATCAAAGAAGCAAAAGGATACGCAAGTGACTTAGATTTAACAGCTGATGATTTAAAAGACGTAATCACTGCTTTCAAAAATTTATATAAAGAACAATTAGGTGATGACTTCCCACAAAATCCAAAAGAGCAATTAATGGCAGCTGTAGAAGCAGTATTCGGTTCATGGAACAACGAACGTGCTATCATCTACAGAAGAATGAATGATATTCCAGGTAACTGGGGAACAGCTGTTAATGTTCAAACAATGGTATTTGGTAACATGGGTGAAAGTTCAGGAACAGGTGTTGCTTTCACAAGAAACCCTGCAACTGGTGAAAAAGGAATCTATGGAGAATACTTATTAAATGCACAAGGTGAAGACGTTGTTGCTGGTATTAGAACACCAGAACCTATAACAAGACTTGAAGAGGATATGCCAGAAGTATACAAACAATTCATGGAAATCGCTTCTAACTTAGAGAACCACTACAAAGATATGCAAGATATGGAGTTTACTATTGAAAAAGGTAAATTATATTTCTTACAAACACGTAATGGTAAAAGAACAGCAGCTGCTGCATTAAAAATAGCTGTTGATCTAGTAGAAGAAGGATTATTAACTTCAAAAGAAGCTTTAATGAAAGTTGAGCCAAAACAACTTGATCAATTACTTCACCCTAACTTTGACGTTGCTGCATTAAAAGCTGGAACTGTAGTAGCTAAAGGTTTACCTGCATCTCCAGGAGCTGCTGCTGGTAAGGTATACTTTACTGCAGAAGATGCTGCTGAAGCTGCTAAGAGAAACGAAAGAGTTATATTAGTTAGATTAGAAACTTCACCAGAAGATATTGAAGGTATGTACGCTTCAGAAGGTATCTTAACAGTACGTGGAGGTATGACATCACATGCAGCTGTTGTAGCTCGTGGAATGGGTACTTGTTGTGTATCTGGTTGTGGAGACATCGTTATTGATGAAGAAAAGAAAGTATTTACTGTTGCTGGACAAACTGTTAAAGAAGGAGATTATATCTCATTAGACGGTTCAACAGGAAATATTTACATTGAAGATATTAAAACAGTTGATCCTGAAATTTCAGGTGATTTCGAGAAGTTCATGTCATGGGCTGACGAAGTTAGAACATTAAAAGTAAGAACTAATGCTGATACTCCAAGAGACGCTCAGAAAGCTGTTGAGTTTGGTGCTGAAGGTATCGGACTTTGTCGTACAGAGCATATGTTCTTCGAAGAAGATAGAATTGCAAAAATGAGAAAAATGATCGTTGCTAAAGAAGTAGAAGAAAGAAAAGCTGCTCTTAGCGAATTATTACCAATTCAAAAAGGTGACTTCAAAGGTATGTACGAAGCATTAAAAGGAATGCCAATGACTGTACGTCTTCTTGACCCACCACTACATGAGTTCTTACCTCATGATGAAGAAGATATCGTTGCTTTAGCAAAAGATATGGGTATCACTTTTGAAGAATTAAAAGCTACTGTTGATTCATTACATGAATTCAACCCAATGCTTGGTCATAGAGGTTGTCGTTTAGCTGTAACATATCCAGAAATAGCTGAAATGCAAGCAACAGCTATTGTTGAAGCAGCAATCGAAGTTAAGAAAGAACAAGGATACGATATCGTTCCTGAAATCATGATTCCATTAGTTGGAGAAATTAAAGAATTAGCATATGTTAAAGATGTAGTAGTTAAAGCTGTTGACGCTGTAATAGCTGAAGCTGGTGTTGAGATGGAATACAAAGTTGGTACTATGATTGAAATTCCACGTGCTGCATTAACTGCTGATGCAATTGCAAAAGAAGCTGAATTCTTCTCATTTGGTACAAATGACTTAACTCAAATGACATTTGGATTCTCTCGTGATGATGCTGGTGCTTTCTTAGAAGATTACTACAATAAGGGAGTATTTGAATCAGATCCATTTGCTAGATTAGATCAAACTGGCGTTGGTCAATTAGTTAAGATGGCAGCTGAAAAAGGTAAAGCTACAAGACCTGATATTAAATTAGGTATCTGTGGAGAACATGGTGGAGACCCTGCTTCAATTGAGTTCTGTCATAAAGTAGGATTAAACTATGTATCTTGTTCACCATTTAGAGTACCTATCGCTCGTTTAGCTGCGGCTCAAGCTGCTTTAAATAATTAATAAATAGGAATTTATATTCCGTGAAAAAGCCGTCAGTTTGACTGACGGTTTTTTGTTATATTATAGAATTAAGAATGAAGGTGTGTTTTTATGGATATGAAAATAATATTTGCTCCTATCATAGGTGCAGGAATAGGGTATTCTACTAATTGGATTGCAATCAAGATGTTATTTAGACCTTACACTGAAAAAAGAGTCATGGGTATCAGACTGCCCTTTACACCAGGATTAATACCAAAAGAAAGAGAAAGAGTAGCTAAATCAATTGGTGAAGTTATTCAAGATTATTTATTGACAGATAAAATTATAGTAAACGAACTACTAGAAGATTCAACAAAAGATCATGTACTGGAATTAATAAACCATAATTTGTACAATGATGAAGGAAATATTGATTTAGAACAATTACTATTATCTAATGATAATAAACCTGTACTTGATAAATTGAAAGATATCCTGGTTAGAAGATTATATGACCTTATACAAGATAAAAATACAAAAGAACAATTGCAAAAAGCAATAAGTGAAAGAATAAGTACAAGTCTAAAAAAAGTCAAATTGACAGATATAGTAAGTGAAGAAGAGCTTAATCATAAATATGAAGATATCATATACAATCAAAAAACCAGAGCAATATTAACTGATTTCTTATCTGGCATAATCAAGGAAGAGGCCACTATCAATGAGATAATTGATGAAGAGATGATTAATAATGTAAAAAGATTTTTTATTGATTATATTGATACATTAACAAGTGACTTGAAAATATTTGAAAATGAAAAGCTGAAAGAAAGAGTAGTAGGTCTGATTGATGCAACTATAAAAGAAAAAGTTGGAGCTTTCGGTGCTATGTTTGTTAATGGAGAGAGTATTTATCAAACCATAGCAGAAAAATCAAAAGAAAAACTACAAGAACAAGAAGTAAAAGATGAAATATATACATTTGTAATAGAAAAAATAGATGAAGTAACTAATAGACCTTTAAGAGAGATTTTATCTAATGACACAAGAGAGAGTTTGATTGGATGGTTAGCTTATTACATACCAAAAAATCTTTCAAAATTAGATATTACTAGTGCCATTGACTTGAAGAATAATGATCTATACTCATTAATTAATAACTTGGTAAATGATAGTCTAGAAGATAAAATCAACCATATGGTTAATGACAATTATGAAGAAATGCTGAGAGACAAAGATATTAGTGAAAGTATTGAAAAAATTGTAGATACTTTGTTTGATAGAGTGCTACCCACTAATATTAAGGTTACAGATGAAGATAAGAAGGAGATAGATACTTTTATCCTTGATAAATATAGTTCATTTGTTAATAAGCACATGACTAAACTGATAAGAGATGTAAAATTAAGTTCTATCATAGAAAAGCAGCTTAACATGTTTGATATCAAAATGCTGGAAGACATCATATTATCCATTGCCAGAAAAGAGCTCAATGCGATTACTTTACTAGGCGGATTATTAGGCTTTATCATTTCTTTTCTCGCTGTTTTATTATAGATTTTTTGCAGATATCAATTTATTATTTATGTTGACTTTTGAGTATATGTAAGATATAATTAATACAAGTGATAATCATTATCACTAGATGGAGTTGATTATATGACATTAGATAAAGCGGAGAATAAACAAATATTTATTGTAAATGATATTGTGCAAGAACAAAGAATGAAAAAACGTCTTCAAGACATGGGATTGACTAAAGGAACTAGAATAAAGGTTCTATCTAATAATACAGGCGGTTCTTTTATTCTTAATATTAGAGGTTCAAGAGTTGTAATTGGCAAAACAGTTGCAGAAAAAATACATGTTCAACCTAGTGAACATGAAGCTTATGATATAAAAGCTGTTGGTAATGCCTGTTAGAATTATTGAATTATAAAGCAAAGCTTACCATAAAATGAGTTAATGAAAGATAACTTGATAGTCTATAAAGATACTTTTATAAGTGTCTTTTTGTATGTTTACAGAAAGGGATATGACAATGAATGGTGATATAAGAGTTGCTTTTGTAGGAAATCCTAACTGTGGGAAAACTACATTGTTTAACGCATATACAGGGGCTAAACACAAAGTAGGAAATTGGCCTGGAGTTACTGTAGAAAAAAAAGAAGGAACAATTACATATGATGACAATAAGATAACACTTGTTGATTTACCTGGGATATATAGTATATCTCCTTATTCGATGGAAGAAATTCTTACAAGAGAATATATATTGGAAAATGATCCAGATGTAGTTATTAATATTGTTGATGCCTCTAATCTAGAGAGAAATCTATATTTAACACTTCAATTAATAGAACTTGGTAAGCCAGTTATCATAGCTCTTAATATGATGGATGTTGCTAGAAACAGGGGATTTATAATTGATATCTCCAAATTATCAGAACAACTGAATGTACCTGTTGTAGAAGTTGTAGCTATTAAAAAGACAGGTTTAGATGATTTATTGAAAAAGATTATCCATACAGCTGGTAATAAAAAAGATTATGAACCAATTAAATTAGATTATGGTAATAAGATTGAAGAAGAAATAGATAAAGTAGAAAAAGAACTTTCAGGAAAAGACATTCACCATAATACATTAAGATGGTATGAATTAAAAGTTGTTGAAAATGACAGGGAAATATGTAATAAGCTAAATATAAAGAATGAATTTAATTATGAAGAAGAGATTGCAAAAAGGAAATATGATTATATTACTGATTTCATTAATAATATTTTGACTAACCCTTATGAGGAAGATGAGACGTTTTCTGATAGAGTGGATAAAATTGTGACTAATAAATGGGCTGGACTTCCTATTTTCATTTCTATGATGTTACTTGTGTTCGCTTTCACATTTAAAGTAGGAAACTTTTTAGCTGATTTGCTTAATATAGGATTCCAAGGCTTTAGTAACGTGATTACGGATTTATTGACATCCATAGGTGCAGCAGACTGGTTACTATCACTAATAGTTGATGGTATTATAGGAGGAGTAGGAGGAATACTTATTTTTCTTCCTAATATTGCTTGTTTGTTTTTAGCCATATCCATACTAGAGGATAGTGGATATATGTCAAGAGTTGCCCTAATAATGGATAAATTCATGAGAAAATTAGGACTTAGTGGAAAGGCATTCATACCAATGATTCTTGGTTTTGGATGTTCAGTTCCTGCGATTATGACAGCTAGGACTCTAGAAGATGAAAGAGATAGATTGACAACTATACTGATAACACCTTTTATGTCTTGTAGTGCAAGATTACCGATTTATATATTATTCTCAAATATATTTTTCCCAGGAAATGAAATATTAATCGCATTTTCATTATACTTTCTTGGTGTAGTTGTAGCAGTATTGATTGCTTTAATATTCAAGAAAACCCTATCCAAAGGAGAAACTGCTCCATTAATATTGGAACTACCAGCGTATAAGAAACCTTCTCCAGGCACTATTCTCATATTTGTATGGGAAAAGGTAAAAGGATATATAATTAAGGCTGGAACAATAATATTTGTTGCGTCTATAGTAATATGGTTTTTACTAGAATTTAATTTATCAGGCAAGGCGGATATAACAACTAGTATGGGAGCGTCTATTGGACAAGTTATAGCACCAGTATTCAAACCTCTGGGATTCGGTAATTGGCAAGGGGCTTTATCATTGATTGCAGGAATAATGGGTAAAGAGATTGTTGTAAGTACTATGACTGTTATTTATGGTATAGGAGATGTAGCTTCTGATGGTAACATGTTACAGTTGTCAACTAAACTGATAGCTGCTGGTTTTACTAGCCTTAGTGCATATTCATTTATGGTTTTCTCATTATTATATACACCTTGTGTTGCTACATTAGGAGTAATAAAGAAAGAAACCAATAGCTGGAAATGGACAATATTCTCATTTGTATATCAATTGGTAGTAGCTTGGATAGTGGCAATGATTGTATATCAAATCGGAAGTATGTTTATATAAAAAGCAATGTTATAAAAATAGGCTGTTTCATAATATGCATTTTATGTTTATCTTTTGGATATTGGCATAAAAGATATTATGAGATAGCCTAATTTGCTGTATGTGCTACAAAATTGTACCAAAAAGAAAAAACACATAAATAAGAGGATTTTAATAAAAAATGCAGTATATAATAATTATAATGATTTTTTAGAGACTTAATTATAATATACGTTATACAAAAGAAGGGGGCGTTTTATATAGATTGTCTAAGAATTGAACAAGAAAAGCGGGAAGACATTATTTTAGATAAATACGCAATGAAGAGTAAAAATACTCGAGGGAGAGAAATAGAAGAAGAACCATGTGATATTAGAACGGAATTTCAAAGAGATAGAGATAGAATAATACATTCAAAAGCATTCAGAAGGTTAAAACATAAAACTCAAGTTTTTATATCTCCTGAGGGAGATCATTATAGAACCAGATTGACCCATACTTTGGAAGTAGCCCAAATCTCAAGGACTATAGCAAGGGCACTTAGACTTAATGAAGATCTCACAGAAGCAATTGCATTGGGACATGATCTGGGTCATACACCTTTTGGACATGCTGGAGAATTTGCACTGAACAAAGTGTGTATCTATGGGTTTAAACACAATGAGCAGAGTATCAGAGTTGTAGAGAGATTAGAACGAAAAGGTAAAGGACTCAATTTAACATGGGAAGTAAGGGATGGAATAGTTAATCATCCAACAGCAGGAAAGCCAAGTACTCTAGAAGGTAAGGTAGTAAGGTTGTCAGATAAGATAGCGTATATAAATCATGATATTGATGATGCTATAAGAGCTAGAATTCTATCTGAAAAGGATTTGCCATCAGAATATACTAAGGTTCTAGGAGCAACTTCTAGATCTAGAATCAATAATATGATACATGATATTGTGAAAAATAGTATGAACAAGAATGATATTATTATGAGCAAAGACATGGAAAAGTCAATGAGCAGTCTTCGAAAATTTATGTTTGAAAATGTATATGTGGGTTCAAAAGCAAAAGAGCATGAATTGAAAGCCCATAATATGTTAAGACAGTTATATAAATATTTTATAATCAATAAGGAACTGTTACCTATGGAGTATCAAGATATGATTGATATTAATAATGAACCTATTGAAAGAGTTGTATGTGATTATATAGCTGGAATGACGGATAGATATTCTATTAACATCTTCTCAAAGTTATTTATACCTGCTTCTTGGAAAGAAATGTAGCTTTGTGTAGTTTGTCGATGATTTAATAAAAATTTATAAATAATTAAACATTTTTAACAAAAATAAAATTAATTAAAGGAATCTTAAAAAGTATGTCGAAAAATAATAGGGTGTGCAAAATACAATACAATATTAATAAGATATTACAATTAAGGAAATGGAGTTTTAATTCTATATGTATTATCCAGAAGAATTAATTGAAGAAATAAGAATACAAAATGATATTGTAGATGTCATATCATCGTATGTACAATTAAATAAAAAGGGTAGTACCTATTTTGGGTTATGTCCGTTTCATAATGAAAAGACTCCATCATTTTCTGTTAGCAGTGATAAACAGATGTATTATTGTTTTGGCTGTGGCGTTGGAGGCAATGTTTATACATTTGTCATGGAATATGAGAATTTTTCATTTGTAGAAGCTGTAAAATTCTTAGCTGATAGAGTTCATATTACTTTACCAACAGTGGAAGTTTCTGATGAAGTTAAGAAACGGATGGATTTTAAACATCAACTAGTAGAGGTTAATAAAACAGCTGCTAGATATTTTTACTATCAATTGAAATCCGAAAAAGGTAAATATGCTTTGGAATACCTGCAAAAAAGAGGAATCAGTGAAGAAACACTTAAAAAATTTGGATTAGGTTATTCTAATATTTTTAGAAATGATTTATATAGATATCTTAGTGAAAAATATGATGAAAGAGTGCTTAATGAATCAGGTTTGGTTATTCCAGAGAAAAAAACTCCAGGAGAATATTTTGATCGTTTTTGGAATCGTGTTATGTTTCCTATATTTGATGTACATAATAGAATTATAGGGTTCGGAGGTCGTGTATTAGGTGACTTCAATCCAAAATATCTCAATTCTCCCGAAACAAAGTTGTTTGATAAAAGACGTAATCTATATGGTCTTAATTTAGCTCGGTCTTCAAGGAAAGAAAATATCATTATTGTTGAAGGATATATGGATGTTATTTCATTATATCAAGCTGGTATCACTAATGTAGTAGCTTCCTTGGGAACGGCGTTTACTATTGAACAGGCTGCATTGATTAAGAGGTATACAGATAATGTTGTAATATCATATGATAGTGATACAGCTGGAATAAAAGCTGCACTTAGAGCTATTCCAATACTAAAATCAAAAGGGTTATCAGTAAGAGTACTGAGAATAAAAGATTATAAAGATCCTGATGAATTCATAAAAAATAAGGGAAGTGAAGCATTTATAAATTTAATTAATAATGCTACATCAGGCTTTATGTTTGAAATTGAAGAATTAGGAAATAAATTCAATTTAGAAGATCCAGATAACAGAACAAAGTTTCATAAACAAGTTGCTACAAAACTTTTAGAACTAGATAGTGAAATAGAAAGAGATAATTATCTAGAAGCAATAGCTAAAATATATAATACCAAAAAACAACTATTAGAAAAATTAGTTGTAGAGACTGGTAAAAATACGGGGATTGTATCCTCTAGGCAAGAAATAAAAAAAATAAATAGCCAAAAAAACAAGAATTCGGAAGATGGTATAATATTGGCACAAAAGAGTATATTAACATTAGTTGCTAATAATTATGATATCTATAAAATAGTAAAAAAATATTTAAAGGTGACAGAGTTTCTTGATGAGTTTTATAGAAAGGTTGCCAAGGAAGTTTACGAAGCCTATGAAAATAGCAAAAAAGTGGAATATGCAGTTATTATTAATAAGTTTATGGAATTAGAGGACCAAAAGAAAGTAGCTGGAATCTTCAATAAGAAGATATTGTTTGAGAATAAACTCCAATTAGAAAAAATAATAAATGAAAATGTCAAACTAATAAAAGCTGCTAATATTGATGCTAATTCGCGTATTATAAATAACACAAATGAACTACAAAAACTTATTTTAGCAAAAAGAGAATTACAAGGATTGCATATTTCTCTTAAGGATGGTTAGACTAGTAAACACAAGGAAAGGATGGATCCTGCGTTATGGCGAATGAAGAAAATTTAAGTAAGTTTGAGGAAAAAATGAAAGCCTTAATTGATTTGGCCAAAAAAAAGAAGAATGTTCTTGAATATAAAGAGATAGAAGCCCATTTTGGTGAATTAGTAAATGATGCTGATAAAATTGAAATAGTATATGATATCTTAGAAAAAGCAGGTATTGATGTATTAGGATTAATTGAAGAAGATGATGAACCAGTCAAAGAATTGGATTTATCTTTACCTGAGGGACTTAATATTGATGACCCTGTAAGAATGTATCTAAAAGAAATCGGTAAGGTACCATTATTATCAGCAGAAGAAGAAGTAGATTTGGCCATGAGAATGGAAAATGGAGATCAAGAAGCTAAGAAAAAATTAGCTGAAGCTAACTTAAGGCTGGTTGTAAGTATTGCTAAACGTTATGTTGGACGTGGTATGTTATTCCTTGATCTTATTCAAGAAGGTAATCTTGGACTTATTAAAGCTGTTGAGAAATTTGATTATAGAAAAGGTTATAAATTTAGTACTTATGCAACATGGTGGATTAGACAAGCTATAACAAGAGCTATAGCTGACCAAGCAAGAACAATAAGAATTCCTGTGCATATGGTTGAAACAATTAATAAGCTAATAAGAGTATCAAGACAATTATTGCAAGAATTAGGAAGAGAGCCTGCTCCAGAGGAAATTGCTGAAGAATTAGATATGCCTGTAGATAAGGTAAGAGAAATATTAAAAATATCTCAAGAACCAGTTTCCTTGGAAACACCTATAGGTGAAGAAGAAGATAGTCATCTTGGTGACTTCATTCAAGATGAAAATGTTCCTATACCAGCAGATGCCGCTGCATTTACTCTTTTAAAGGAGCAGTTAGTAGATGTACTTGATACATTAACGGATAGAGAACAAAGAGTTCTGAGACTAAGATTCGGTCTTGATGATGGAAGAGCAAGAACTCTTGAAGAAGTAGGAAAAGTGTTCAACGTTACAAGAGAGAGAATAAGACAGATAGAAGCAAAAGCACTAAGGAAACTAAGACATCCAAGCAGAAGCCGAAAATTAAAAGATTATCTAGAGTAATTCCATTCACCACATAAAGTATAAGATATCCTGTACTTTAGTGGTGATTTTTATAATATTTCCTACTAAAAGAAAACTACATGAAATATAGGGTACAGAAAAGTACAATACACAAATACAAAAGCTATATGAAAAATACCGAGTGGAGATAGTATAGGGGAATATGGAGCAGTGAGCCAAGGACGGCGAACTCAGTCGTTTAAACATGGACGTTTAATCGACTGACGGAATATTTCCCTATACTATCTCCGCGACTGTTAGGCACAGTCCATAAGGAGGCACTATGGAAATATCAAATAGATTAAAAGCTATTAGTGATATGGTAGATAATAATTCAGTCATAGGAGATGTAGGCACAGACCATGGATACATACCCATTTATTTGGCAAAACAACACAGAATAAAGCATGCCATAGCACTAGATATAAATAAAGGACCCTTAGAAAAGGCTAAAAAGAATATTAAAGAATATAATGTAGAAAACTATGTCGAGACTAGATTATCTGATGGGTTAAAAGAAATAAACGAAAATGAAGTGGATACTATTATAATTGCAGGAATGGGTGGAACACTTATAGAAAGAATTTTAGATGATGGTTCTAATATAGTATGTAGTGTTCATAAATTAATATTGTCACCACATTCCGATACCCAGTGTATCAGAAAAAAAGTACATGAACTCTATTTCACAATAACTAAAGAAAAATTAATCAAAGATGAAGGAAAATATTATAACATAATATGCGCTGAGAAAGGAAAAGAAAAAAAATATGATACTATAGGCTATAAATATGGTAAAATATTAATTGAAGAGAAAGTACCTTTACTTAAAGAAAAGCTACAAGTAGAGAAAAGTAAGTATACACAAGTGTTAGAAATTCTTAATAGACAAAATACAGAGAATGCAATAGCAAGAAAAAAAGAGATACTATCAGAATTGAACATTTTAGAAGAGGTGTTAGGATGTCTGTAAAATGTATTGAAATAATTAGCAAAATGAAAGAATTAGCACCACCCAAATTAGCTGAAAGCTGGGATAATGTTGGCTTGTTAGTTGGTGACAGTAATATGAGGGTTGAAAAAATATTGATATCTTTAGATGCAACGAAAGATGTTGTCGACGAAGCAATTTCAAATGAAGTAGATATGATATTAACTCATCATCCAATTATTTTTAAAGGTGTTAAACATATAAACACTTCAACTGTTATTGGCAGAAAGCTTATTAAATTGATTAAGAATGATATCTGTGTATATTCAGCTCACACTAATCTTGATTCAGCTAGTGAGGGATTATCAGTTTTATTAGCTGACAAATTAAAATTGAATGATAGTGATATTCTAGAACCTAACAATAACTTTGATGTACTAGATTTATGTGGTACAGGTAGGATCGGTTACCTAGAAGAAATGACTTTAGAAGAATTGAGTCATTATGTAAAAGATAAACTTAATCTGGAGAGGGTTAGAGTAATAGGTAATTTGGATAAAAGAATCAAGAAAGTGGCTGTGAGTCCTGGCAGTTCTATGGAATTTGCAGAGACTGCATATAAAAACGGTGCAGATGTCTATATAACAGGTGATATAAAATATCATGATGCAATGGATTATCAAGAAAAAGGAATGGCTCTAATAGATGCTGGACACTTTGGTACCGAAAACATTGTACTGCCTATGTTTGAGCAGTACATTAAAAAATGTTTTGGTGAACAACTACAAATCATTACCAGCAAGATTAATAAAGATCCTTTTATCATAAAATAGTATAACTAAAATGAGGCAAATAATTAAAATTACGAAGGGGGTACTAACATGAGAAACTTAGTGGAAATAATATTACCAGACGGTAGAAAAAGACATGTAGAAAAGGGTATTTCATTACTAGAACTCAGTAAAAAGTATCAAAAAGAATTTAAGGCACCTATAGTATTAGCATTGACAAATAATAAATTAAAAGAATTACGTAGTCATATAAATGTAGATTGCAAACTAGAATTCTTAGATTTAACAAGTAGAGATGGTTACAGGACATATCTTAGAAGCGTATCATTTTTGATGATAAAATCAATTTATGATATCTTAGGAAGAGGTCCATCTGCAAAAGTAATAATACATCATTCTCTAAGTCGTGGATTCTATTGTGAGTTAAAAGATCATGAAGTAACAGAAGAATTATTAGTTAAAGTTAAAAACAGAATGGATGAATTGGTTAAAAAAGATGTTCCTTTCTTGAAAAGAACAGTCAGTCTTAACAAGGCAATAAAAATATTTGATGAAAATTTTATGGAGGATAAAGTAAGATTATTCAACTATAGACGAGTATCAAATGTTAATTTATATAAAATAGAAGATTTCGAAGATTATTTTTATGGATATATGGTTCCAAGTACAGGATATCTTAATAATTACGATTTACTAAAATATGAAGATGGTTTTATTCTACAATTCCAAAGTAGAAATAAGCCTACGGATATTGCACCATTCCATAACCAGCAAAAATTATTTAAGACCTTGAAAGAATCCTCTGACTGGGGAGAAATAATGGATGTAGAAACAGTAGGAGCACTCAATAATAAAATATCAGAAGGTAAGATTAATGAACTTATTTTAATAGCAGAAGCATTACAAGAGAAAAAGATAGCAGCTATTGCTGATACAATTATGAAAGATATAGACAAAAAGAAAATAATATTCATTGCTGGACCATCATCATCAGGTAAAACAACATTTGCTCATAGATTATCAATTCAATTAAGAGCTAATGGATTAAAACCTCATCCTATATCAGTTGATAATTATTTTGTTAATAGAGAAGATACACCTAGAGACAAAAATGGTAATTATGATTTTGAGTGTTTGGAAGCCTTAGACATAAAGCAGTTTAATACAGATATGATGAACCTGCTGAATGGTCAACCAGTTGAAATGCCAGAATTTAATTTCAAAGTTGGTAAAAGAGAGTATAATGGCAGAGTTCTGCAACTAGAGAAGAATGACTTGTTAGTAGTTGAAGGTATTCACTGTCTTAATGATAAATTATCAATGGGGATTCCAAGAGATAATATGTTCAAAATATATATTAGTGCTCTTACTCAACTGAATGTTGATAATCATAATAGGATACCGACTACAGATGCAAGATTGCTAAGAAGGATTATTAGAGATAACACTTATAGAGGAACCAACGCTGAGAAAACCATAGCTATGTGGCCATCAGTTAGAAAAGGTGAGGAGTTATATATCTTTCCATATCAAGAAAAAGCAGATGTGATGTTTAATTCTGCTTTAGTTTATGAGCTGGCAGTATTAAAACAGTATGCAGAGCCATTGTTGTTCAGTATATCAAAAGATAAACCAGAATATATTGAAGCAAAAAGGCTAATCAAGTTCTTAGATTATTTCTTAGGTGTTAGTAGTGAAAAAATTCCTAGAAATTCTTTGATTAGGGAATTTGTTGGTGGAAGTTGTTTTAGATAGAAATAAGGGTTGTCGAATATTCGACAACCCTTTGAATTTATATTTAATTTGGAATGGATGTTGGTATTGTAATGATTATTTCAGTTCCGATTCCAAGCTTGCTTCGTACTTTTATTTTACCTTTGTGTCCTAAAACAATGATTTTGGCAATGGATAATCCTAGACCATGACCACCTGTCTGTCTAGTCCTTGATTTATCTGAACGATAAAAACGGTTAAAAATATTACCTAAATCTTCACGGCTGATTCCGATACCTGTATCTTTAATACTAATACTTATACCTGCATCTGCTTTATAAGATTTTATGATAATTTTTCCGGATGGTGGAGTATATTTGATTGCATTATCCACAAAAATTCTAATAGCTTGTTTTAATCTATTTTTATCACCGCTAATTAATACGTTTGGAGTTATTGTATGTTCAATTATGTGCTTTTTGTCAATAATTCCAGTTTCTTTTATGACTTCATTCAATAGCTCATTTATATAGAAATTTTCTATATTGTATTCTAGAGTCTGATTATCATGTCTGGCAAGAAACAGTAAATTTTCTACTAGATCTTTCATGTTTTCAGCTTCATTT
Organism: Vallitalea maricola; assembly: GCF_036985595.1. Taxonomy (NCBI): domain Bacteria; kingdom Bacillati; phylum Bacillota; class Clostridia; order Lachnospirales; family Vallitaleaceae; genus Vallitalea; species Vallitalea maricola. The sequence continues at coordinate 50,394 of NZ_BTPU01000028.1, forward strand.
TTAATAGCTTCAATTGACTCATTAAGAACTTCTTCATCTTTTTTACCCCATCTTTGTAACATGCTGGCATAACCATCAATTATTGAAATCGGAGTTCTTAGTTCATGGGATACATCCGAAACGAATCTTTTTTGTTTAGTATAATCTGTTTTGAGGCTATCAAGCATTTTGTTCAATGTATATGCCAAATCTTTTAATTCATATTTGGCTTCGCTGATATTTAATCTGGCATCCATGTTATATATAGTTATATCCTTAGCCATTGTTGTCATAGTATATATAGGTTTTAAGACTTTTTTACTTTTATGAGAACCAAATAACCAAATGATAAATAGACCGAACAGTTCACCTGCACCTACCAGAAGGGCTAAAATTTTTGTTCTATTAGTAAATGAGCTGACATTGAAATAATAAAATATCTTATGGAACTTATTGTTCAAGGAAATTATATCCTTGTATGGTAATTTCTTATTTTCTTTTATGAATTCAAAAAACTGGATTTTTGTCTCAGGATAAGGTATACCAAATAAGTTATCATCGCTTGCATAGACTATATTATCATCCAGTTCTGCAATAATAATATCTGAATCTCTATAAACAGCTATTTTTCTAATTGTATCTTTTATTTCCAAGTCAGTTGTACATTCTTTTAATAAGCTTTCATCAACATTTATTTTCTTAGGTATAAAAATTTTATGTTCCAAATATAGATATCCACTAATCACAATTAGTAACGTAAAAATACAACTAATTAAATACAACATAATATAATTAAACGTTATTTTCCTTTTAATAGAGAACTTAACTTTTCTAATATTATTATTAAATATATTGTTTATAAATTTCAATATAGTATAAGGTAGAATTAATATATTAATCAGCAGTTTTTTTAAGAAAACTAGAAATTTATTCATCATCTTTTATTAAATATCCTACCCCTCTTACCGTATGAATCATGTCCATACTATATTTTTGGTCAATCTTACCCCTAAGATATCGTATATATACGTCAATAATATTCGTATCACCATAGTATTCAAAACCCCAAACTTTTTCTAAAATATTTTCTCTGCTAAGAACTATGTTACGGTTTTCTAATAGATAGACAAGTAGTTCAAATTCTTTTTTAGTCAGAATAACTTCATCATCATTTACTTTAACTTGACGTTGTCTTTTATTAAGAGTCAGATTCTTGAATATTAATACTGAATCATCTGTCATCTTATTGATTACTTTTCTTTTAAGTGCTACACGCATTCGTGCTAAAAGTTCTTCAATAGCAAATGGTTTTGTTATATAATCATCAGCACCCATATCAAGTCCCATTACTTTATCAGAAACATCATCTTTAGCTGTAAGCATAATTATAGGGACGTTAGAGGTTTGTCTTATTCTTCTGCAAACTTCTATTCCGCTTAATACTGGTAACATCAGATCAAGTATAATTAGATCAATGTCGGATTTTAAACCTTTATCAAGACCTTCTCTTCCGTTACATGCTATATCTACTTCATAACCTTCGTATTTTAATTCAAGTTCGAGAAATCTAGCTATCTTAGATTCATCTTCAACTATTAAGATCTTATTAGCCATTTATACCACCTCTTAATTTTCTATATTTACTTCGTTATAATCATCATCTTCAGTTACCTCTAATGTAGAGATTATATCGTCTGTTTCTTTTGGAGTATTAGTTGGTTTTATTAAATTATCAGCTTGCGAGTATTCATTTTTCTTTTGAATGACAACTTTACAATCTGTTAAAATAATAATTAATAATACAAATAAAAAGTCAACTAAAGTTAGATAAATATATCTCATGCGAAAAAAGAATAAAACAAATAATATCAATACAACAGGCAAATTAATCAAAGTTTCATTTTTTCTAGTAATAATTAATTTATATTTAAAAATATCTAGGATAATATCTTTTATCTTACTGGTTGTTCTTCGACAAAATGAGTTTTTCTTCTTATTCAAATATTTCAAAGCCTTGTTCAAATCACCCTTAGATTTTATAAGAGCTTTTTCTGCGTCAGCATAACTTATATTCATCTTTTTTAGAATATATTCAATATCATTATCTCTAATAACCATGCTATACCTCCTTTTTTATACTTTAGGAAAGTTCTATTTTCAGCATAGGAATATCTTCGCTTTTCCTTTTATCAGGAAAAATAGATTTCCTTAAATTGACATGATATTTGATTTTAATAATATTATAAAAAATTATTATTATTATTAGTTTAACATGTAATTAAAATTTAATTAATTTTAATTGGTATTAAATACTATACATATTATAAATCAATTAAAGAGAAAATGAAACCTGTTTAACGTTTATTTTTTCGATAAAACTCGTATAGATAGTTATTAACAACATATTACGAAAAAATTAAGCATTTATGTAATTAAATATATTTATAAAAAATGCCATTTGACAAACAAAATGGATAAGGATATAATAACTTACTGAGTGAGTAAGCCAAATGGTCGCGCATACTAATGCCGAAAGGCTGTATGTGAGGAAAGTCCGAGCTCCATAGGGTAGGATGCCAGATAACGTCTGGTGGAGGCGACTCCAAGGATAGTGCAACAGAAATAAACCGCCAATTTTTACTTGGTAAGGATGGAAAGGTAAGGTAAGAGCTTACCGCCCTTTTGGCGACAAAAGGGGCATATGTAAACCCCATCTGGAGCAAAACCGCATAGAAGAGCATATAGTGGTGACCCGTCACGCTCTTGGGTAGGTTGCTAGAGCTTACTGGTGACAGTAAGTCGAGATAGATGACCATTCATGACAGAACTCGGCTCATCGGCTTGCTCATACAATTATTAAGGCTTATTGATCTAATCAAGTAAGTCTTTTATAATGAGCTTTAATAAGAATAATTAGTTAATCGGGAGCAATTAGTGTCATCAAGTAATATTTTATAAGGACTTTAATCCTTATTCTGGAGGGAAGTATATGAAGAAACAGTTTTTTTTAGTTAGTTTAGTTATTCTAACTGTGGGTATTAGTGTGTCCTGTAAGAATAATAAAGTAGAAGCAATGAACTATGATGTAGAATACAAGTCGTTAGTTGAAGCATTCAGCAAGGGTGAATCATCCTACAAAGATTGTAATGATTTCTATCAAAATATTAAAGAAGATAAAATAACCGATGCTATAAGTGAATTATCAGATAGGATGAACAGTATTAATGATTCTAAGAATAATTATGCTTTAGGTAAAGAAAAGTATCTACAAGAACAGTGGGTGGAAAGTTACAAATTCTTAAGTAATGTAATTGCAGAAGATGAGGAAAATTATAATGAAGCAGTAGAGAAGAAAAATGAGATTATGAGTACATATATTAATGAAGCTGAAGTATTAGCACTAGGGTATTATTATGATGAAGCTATTGCTAAACTAGAAGAGATTGCACCCTATTCAAAAGATGATTCATCAGTAAATGAAAAATTAAATGAATACAACACAAAAAAAGATGAACTTGTACTGTATGAAGGTGAAGTAAGAAATATATTTTTTCACTCACTGATAGTATTTCCTGAATTAGCATTCGATGGAGATTTTATGCAAAAAGGTTATAATTATTGGATGACGACAGTTTCTGAGTACAAGAAAATGTTAGAACAGATGTATGAAAGAGACTATATATTAATAGATATTAATATGTTATATGAAACAGAATATGCTGATGATAAATCAGTTATCAAGAAAAAAGATTTATATTTGCCAAAAGGGAAAAAACCAATTATTTTATCATTGGATGATTTGAATTATTATAAATACATGGAAAAGGATGGTTTTGCAGATAGACTTGTTTTAGATAAAGATGGTAATGTTGCAACTTTCACTAAGTTACCAGATGGAGGAGAACTTGTTGCGAGGGATAATGATTGTGTTCCGATAACAGATGTTTTTGTTGAAGAACACCCAGACTTTTCTTATAGAGGTGCAAAAGGAGTTGTAGCTTTTACTGGATATGAAGGTATAATGGGTTACAGGACAGATTTATTTGATTCACCAACTTTTGAAGAAGATTTTAAAACTGCTAAGGCTATTGCAGATAGATTGAAAGAAACTGGTTGGAGAATAGCATCACATAGTTATGGACATATCAATTTTCAAGATAAAGGTATTACTAGGGTTAAAAAAGATACAAAACAATGGAATGATGAGGTTATTCCAATAATAGGAAAGACTAATCTTTTTATTTATCCATATGGAGCATCTGTTAAAAAAGATGATGAGCGCTTTAAAGAACTGCAAAAATATGGGTTTGAAGTATTTTGGGGTGTAGGGGGAAGAGGTGCTACTCTAAGATACGCAGATGATTTTATAATTATGGATAGATGTAATTTAGATGGTTATAAGATGCATTTTGGACCTAAATATTTAGAAGATTTATTTGATATAGATTATGTTTATGATAAAAGCAGACCAAAATTTGAATAAAAGATATATTATGAAGATAAACCTTGAGTTTTTTACTAACTCAAGGTTTTTTTGTGGTTTGATACTTAGAGAATATTTATCATGATTTTCCAAATAATAGGTATATAAAATGATAAGGATGAAAGTTATGAATAAATATATAAAAAAACTAGTCAATAGAAGTGAGAACAAAACTAAATTTAAAAGTAATAGTAATGATAACAGTAATGATACTAAAAAAAAGATATCAACCGATTTACAAAGTAATCTAAAGTATATTAAAAAGCAATTTGGTAATAGCCATGATATTATATATCGCGAATTGAATATAGGTTGTAAAATAACTATTCCAGCTGTAGTTATATCAATTAATGGATTGGTTAATCAACGACTATTAGACTATGATTTGCTTAAAAGAGTAATGCATATAGAGATAAAATTGAAAGAAGATTTTATGGAATATATAGAAAAAAGCGTAATAACTATGGTAGACATCAAAACTATCGATAGTATGAATGATCTTTTTGATGGTATCTTATCTGGTGAATCAGTTATGTTGATTGAAGGATATAATACTGCGTTCAAGATGGATACTAGGGATTGGAAAGATAGAGGAGTAAATCAACCAATAATTGGATCTGTTGTTAGGGGACCAAGGGAAGGATTTACAGAGACTTTATTAACAAATACAGCTCTTATAAGAAGAAGAATTAAGACACCAAGACTAATATTTGATAAAATTAATTGTGGTCAATATACTAAGACAGATATAGTTATTGCCTATATAAAAGGAATTGCAAATGATAAAATAGTTAATGAAGTAAAAAACAGAATTAGTAAAATAGATATAGATGGTATATTGGATTCAGGTTATATAGAGCAATTAATTGAGGATGAACCTTTTAGCTTGTTTCCAACCATTGGAAATACAGAAAAACCAGATCAGGCTGCGGGTAAATTATTAGAAGGCCGAATAGTAATATTAGTGGATGGTTCTCCAATTGTTTTAACATTACCCTTCTTGTTTCTTGAAAATATACAAACAAGTGAAGATTATTATACAAGACCATGGTATGCAACTTTTACTAGATTAATTAGAGTATTATCAATTATTATTGTAGTATTTCTTCCAGGTTTTTATATATCTGCTCAGACATATAATCAGGAAATGCTTCCCACACATCTTTTTATTACAATGGCAGCAACTAAAGAAGGAGTTCCTTTTCCAGCATTTATAGAAATATTAATCATGTCAATTTTGTTTGAAGTATTAAAGGAAGCAGGAGTAAGGATGCCCAGGCATATTGGGCAAGCTTTGAGTATAGTTGGTGCACTTGTTTTGGGTGAGGCAGCAGTGGGAGCAGGATTTGTTAGTAATCCAGCGGTTATGATTACTGCTTTAACAGGCATTGCAACATTTGTAATATACTCTCTTAATGATTCTATAACGATCCTAAGATTTGCATTTATGATATTGGGTGCAGCAGGAGGGCTTTTTGGAATGTTAATAGGTACTATTTTTTTATTACTTCACCTTGTAAGCATAAGATCCTTTGGTGCTCCATATATGTCACCTATGGGACCCAGAAATAACAAAGATATGAAAGATACTTTAATCCGTGAACCATTATGGATGATGAATTCAAGATCAGAAGTTATTAGTAAGAATACCAACAAGTCTTCAACTAATAAACTTATTAATAAAAGCAAATAGAATATTTTAAGGTGGAGAATATAATGATTGAACAAGGGAAAATTTCATATAAGCAACTGATTAGTATTATAGTTTTGACTATATCACCTACAGCTATTTTATATCTTCCTACAATAACTTACAAAGAAGCTAAACAAGATGGTTGGATTAGTATTTTAATAGTAACCATATATGCTTTTTTAGTAGCTTATATTATTATTAGCCTTAATAAGATGTTTGAAGGTAAAACAATCATTCAATATAGTGAAGAAATAGTTGGTAAATATTGTGGTAAGGTGATTAGCTTTTTATATTGTGTTTTATATATTCATCTTAATGCAACAGTTATTAGAGAATTTTCTGAAGTGCTTGCTGGTCCATTTATGCCAGAAACCCCGTTATTATTTTTTACAATAGGTATAATGTTACCATCAATGTATGGAGTCTATAAAGGTATAGAAGTAATAGCTAGAACGGCTCAAATTATTTTTCCAATATTCTTAGGAGCAGTTATAATAATTATTTTATTGGGTATAAGGGATATGAATTTTAGTAGGTTACAACCAATTCTAGCAGAAGGGTATGAACCTGTTTTGAAGGGTGCTTCTAGACAAATAAGCTGGTTTAGTCAGACAATCATATTGACAATTATTACCCCCTTTACTAACCTTCCAAAGAAAATTGGTAAGATGACATATATAGCTATAATAATTGTAAGTATAATGATTATATTAGTTAATATTAGTATTGTGGCTACTTTTGGAGAAGAAGTGGAATTAATGAATTATCCAGTTTTATCATATGCAAGATATATAAGTGCCATAGGATTCATAGAGAGGTTAGATTCAATAATCCTGTTCTTATGGATAGGTGGAGTATTTATTAAAATTGTTATCTTACATTATTGTTCTGTAATAGCAGTAAGCCAATTATTTGAAATTAAAGATTATCGTATTCTTTCTGTCCCTGTAGGGGTAATATTTATTATACTATCTAATATTTTATGGGGAAGTTTAACTGAATTAAAAGAAATTATTAAATTGATAAATGTTCCTTATAATACTATGGTTCAAGCTGGTATTCCTACTATTTTGATTGTTATAGAAAAGATTAAGAGGAGATTCGTTCATAATGAGAAATAAAGTGATTTTAATATTATGTATCATATTACAGATATCGTTATTATCTGGATGTTGGAGTAAAAAAGAATTAGATGAAATTTCTATTTTATCAGGTATTGGTATTGATAATACTGATAATGATCAAATATTATTATCAATGCAGGTTATACTTCACAGAGAAATGAAAATAGATTCTCAATCTGGAAAAAGAGGTAAGGAAAAACCTACTCAAATTGTAGAAGTAATAGGAAATTCTCTTATTGATGCAAATAGAAATTATCTTCTTCAAACAGGTAGAAAAGGGTATTGGTCACATATAAGTGTTATTGTAATTGGTGAAGAATTAGCAAAAAAAGGAATAACACCTATTCTGGATATATTAGAAAGAGATAACGAAATTAGACAGAGAACACTTATTCTGGTTGCAAAAGGTGAGGCAAAGGATATTCTAATGGCTGAGACAATTGATTTGGAAGTTGTACAAGCCTATAATATTAAAGATATGATTGACAGTTCTCATAATCAAGGCAAAAGTGCAAAGGTTGATTTGCATAAATATTTTTTGATGAGGTCTAAAGATTTTAACAGTTGTTTTGTACCGGGTATTCATACTATTAAAACTACTGAAAATATAAGTAGTTTAGAATTAACAGACACAGGTATATTTAAAGAAAACAAACTTGTAGGATGGTTTAACCAGAATGAAACTAGAGGATTGCTCTGGATATTAGATGAAATATATAACTGCATAACTAAAGTCAATTATCCAGGTGAGAAATCTGATTTTGTTATAATAGAAACTTTACGTTCTAGAACAAAAGTAAAACCAGTAATTATCAATAATACTTTGAAAAAAATCGTATTAAATGTATCAGCTCAAGGTAAAATAGCTCGATCAAATGAACATGTGGATCTAAGAAAAACTAAAATAATTAATGAGATAGAAGAAGCTACAGAATCAGTAATTGCTCATAAAATGGAAGACAGTATAAAAAAAGGTAAAGAGTTCAATACTGACATTTTTGGATTTGGAGAAGCTATTTATAAAAAAGCACCTAAATTATGGGAAGAAATGAGAGATAATTGGGATGATATATTTTTATCAATACCTGTTGAAATTAATGTAGATATGGAAATTAAAAGAACAGGTCTTATTTCAAACAGTTCAAAAAGTAAAGGAATGTAGACTAATGTTAGAAGATGGAAAAATATCATATAAATGTGTAGTTGGAATTATATTTATGACTATTGCACCAACAGCAATATTGTATTTACCTACAATAACTTATAAAGAAGCTAGACAAGATGGATGGATTTCAGTACTTATAACTACATTGTTTGGACTATTAGTTGCATATGCAATTATAGATTTGGGAACCATGTATAAAAGTAAAACGATTATTGAATATAGTACAGATATTATTGGTAAAGTTCCTAGCAAAATATTAGGATTTCTTTATTGCTGTTATTTTATATATATTAATGCTTTTATTATAAGAGAATTTGCTGAGCTATTAGCAGGAGCATTTATGATTGAGACACCTATACTTTTCTTTATTATTAGTATTATTTTACCATCAATTTATGGTGTTTATAAAGGATTAGAAGTTATTGTAAGGGTCAACCAGATAATATTCCCCATTTTTATGATATCAATTTTGGCTATTATACTATATTCTTTAAAAGATATGGATTTTACTAATATATTTCCAATTCTAGACAATGGAATTCAGCCTGTTATAATAGGAGGCTATAGAAATCTTTTGTGGTTCACAGAAGTCTTTGTTCTTGCTATATTTATGCCATATATTAATCGACCGGAGAAGGTAAGAAAATTATCATTTATTAGTATATTAATAATTGGTTTACTTGGAGCATTAATTAATTTAAGTATTGTTGCAACTTTTGGAGCAAACACAAAACATTTAACATATCCTTATTTATCATTAGCAAGATATGTTAGTGTAGGGTTTGTTGAAAGATTAGATTCTATTATAATGTTTATGTGGATAGCTGGTGTATATATAAAGATAGTGATATATCATTATTGTGCAACTCTAGCTATAGGTCAATGGTTAAAATTTAAAAAGTTTGAATTATTATCTATACCAATTGGATTATTATTGGTCATTTTATCATATATATTATGGGATAGTTTAGTTAAGTTAAAATATGAAGTGAAGTATATTGTCATTGTTCCCTTTATTATAATGCAAGGTGTTATTCCTGTTTTGCTATTTATATTAACAAAAATCAAAAAAATTTTATTTAAAAAAACTAAAAAAACATAAAATGTATAAATAATATTCGCAATTGAAAAATAATTGCTTGGAAAATTTTATGAATTGTATTATACTATTAGTATCACTATAATTTCATAAGGGGAAAATTGTAAATAATTTTCAATTGCATAGTTATATTACATTGGTACATCACTATGCTAAAGTTAATTAATTTAGTTCTTAATATAATTAGTTTATATGGTCGTATTATCTTAAAACCGTTAGTAGATTAATATAATATATTATATATGTAATTAATAGTTCTTAAAATCTTAGATAAACTTGTATTAACATAATTCTATCTGTATGAATGCGCAAAATCTTCTAAAATTAACTTTAATAATGCTTAAAGTCATTTCACATAATTATTAAACAATAATATTTCTGTTAAAATCCAATTATTATAATTAATTTTTAGTCTATATATAAAGATGAAGTAAAATATTTAATTCTTTTATACTTAAAATCCGTAATATCTACATCTGGCAAGCCTCAAGTGATATTCATAATTATTTGATGATTAGAATACCATTAATATATGAAGCTTTTATTTATTAAGGTATTCATTCATATATAAGCAATTATTTTTCAACTTTATAAGATTCCATAAGGTTTATTTATGATTGCAAAAAAAACTTAGGGGTGTGATTTATGGAGGAAGTAATTAGTTATTTAAAGAAAAAGAGTCAACTAATTTATGACATCAATTGCATCAAAAAATACATTGAAGGAGGGGATTATGATAAGAATCTGAAAGCCACTTGGGAACGTTACAAGAAAGAACTCATTGAAATTAATAAAAAGATTGAAAATTTAAAAATGCCGCAGCTTCAAGAATTTGATAATAGAAAGCAGATTATCATGAGTTCAATTAAAGAGCATGAAGAAAAAATTAGACTATTAAAGAAACAGTTGAAAGATATTGATAAGATAATAATCAAATTGCAAATAGACTAAATACGACTGTTTCAAGTAAACGATAGTAAGGAGAGTAGATATGGATAAGTTAAAAAAATGTCAATGCGAAGATATGAGCGAAGAAGAAAAAATAGCCATGATAGGAGAATTCATTGAAGAATATAAAAACAAAGAAGGATCTTTGATACAAGTCCTGCATATTGCTCAAACAATTTACGGTCATCTACCTATTAACATCCAAAAAATAATTGCAGATGGATTAGACAAGCCTCTATCAGAAGTTTCTGGTGTTGTAAGCTTCTATTCTTTTTTCTCCACTGTCCCAAGAGGAAAATATACTATAAGAGTCTGTCTTGGAACAGCTTGTTATGTTAGAGGTGGTAAGAAAATCCTTGATAAGTTACAAGAAATATTGGGCATTGGTATAGGAGAAACTACAGAAGATAAAAAATTCACTCTTGAAGTAATGAGATGTATAGGAGCTTGTGGCTTAGCTCCAGCAATATCAATTAACGATACTGTGTATAAACAAGTAAATCCAGATAAACTCAGTGAAATACTAGAGAAATATTAGTTGAAGGAGATGAAGTCATGGCAAAGATAATGAATATTAGTGATTTAAAGCGAGTAAAAAATGAATTTGATGAAATGACAAAAAAATATCAATATAATTTACATGTATGTTTTGGCGCTGGATGTATTTCTTCAAATTGTAAAGATGTAAAAGATGCTCTTGTAGAAGCTTTGAAAAAGTATAATTACGAAGATAAGGTATTGATTACTGAGACTGGATGTATAGGAGCCTGCCATCTTGGTCCATCACTTCTTGTAGAGCCTGGAAATATCTACTATATTAAATTACAACCTGAAGAAATGGAAGAAATAGTAATTAAACATATTCTTGGAGGAGAAATAGTAGAAGAAAAGTGTTATTACGATGACATTTCAAAGAAACATATACATAAATTAAATGATATACCTTTTTTTGAAAAGCAAAAAAAGATTGTTCTAAATAATTGTGGACAGATTGATTTCAGTTCAATTGATGAGTACATAGCCAATGATGGTTATTTGGCAATAGGCAGCATATTTGAAAACAAATGTCCAGGGGAAGTTGTTAGAGTTGTTAAGGATTCTGGGCTAAGAGGTAGAGGTGGTGGTGGATTTCCAACTGGACTAAAATGGGAATTCGCTGCAAAGAGTGAGTCAGAACAGAAATATGTTATTTGTAATGCTGATGAAGGTGATCCGGGAGCATTTATGGATAGAAGTCTTCTAGAAGGAGATCCTCATGCTGTAATTGAAGGTATGACTATTGCTGGTTATGCAATAGGTGCTAACAAAGGTTATGTATATGTACGTGCGGAATATCCTTTAGCAGTGGAGAGACTCAATGTTGCCATTGAGAAAGCTAGAGAGTATGGATTGTTATCAGATAATATTATGAATAGCGGTTTTTCTTTTGATATTGAAATCAGAATTGGAGCAGGAGCCTTTGTTTGTGGTGAAGAGACTGCACTTATGAATTCAATAGAAGGGAAAAGAGGAGAACCAAGACAAAAACCACCATTTCCTTCCGATAAAGGTTTATTTGATAAGCCATCAATCATTAATAATGTAGAGACATTCGGGAGTGTACCTTATATCATTCTATATGGTGCCGACTGGTTCAAAACATTTGGAACCGAGAAAAGCAGTGGTACAAAAGTTTTTGCATTAGCCGGTGCTATACATAATACAGGTATTGTTGAAGTCCCTATGGGAGTTACACTCGGGGATATTGTATATGATATAGGCGGTGGTATTAAAAATGGGAAAAAATTTAAGGCAGCTCAGACTGGAGGGCCATCAGGTGGTTGTTTAACTAGTAATTGCCTTAATACACCTATAGATTATGATTCATTGAAGTCAAAAGGAGCTATTATGGGTTCTGGTGGACTTATTGTTATGGATGAAGATAATTGTATGGTTGATGTAGCAAGATTTTTTATGGAATTTGTTCAGGAAGAATCCTGTGGTAAATGTGTTCCTTGTAGACTTGGTACTAAGAGAATGCTGGAAATTCTTGAAAGAATAACTCAGGGTAAAGGTGAGGAAGGCGATATAGAGAAATTAATAGAGCTTGGAGAAACTATTAAGGAAACAGCTCTATGTGGTCTTGGACAAACTGCACCGAATCCTGTTTTAAGTACTATCAAAGAATTTAGAGAGGAATATGAAGAACATATAAGAGATAAAAAATGTCGAGCAGGTGTGTGTACTGATCTTTTTATTTCACCTTGTCAAAATGCTTGTCCTGCAGGAGTTAATGTTCCAGGATACATAAGTCTGATAGGTGCTAATAGGTTAAGGGATGCATATAATCTAATTAGAAAAGATAATCCCTTCCCAGCTGTTTGTGGTAGAGTATGTACCCATCCTTGTGAAAGTAAATGCCGGCGTGAGCAATTAGATGAGGCTCTTGCTATTAGAGATTTGAAAAGGTATATAGCTGATACTATTCTTGAATCTGATGAACCTTTTGATGATTTGAAATTCCCACCAAAGGGTAAATCTATTGGAATTATAGGAGCTGGTCCATCTGGACTTACCTGTGGTTATTATCTTTCAAGACTTGGATATGATGTAACAGTATATGAATCTCATGATACGGCTGGTGGTATTTTAAGATATGGTATTCCAGAATATCGTTTACCAAGAGATATATTACAAAAAGAGATAAAAACTATTGAACAAGCAGGTGTTAAGATAGAGCTTAATACAGAAGTTGGTATAGATGTGGACTTTGAAAGACTCAGAAAAGAGCATGAGGCTGTTTATGTGGCTACTGGTACCCAATATTCCAATAAGATTAATGTAAAAGGCGAAAATCTAAAGGGAGTATATCATGGACTTGATTTCCTAAAAGATGTTAATAAAGGCAAAGACGTCAAGGTTGGAAAAAAAGTTGCAATAATAGGAGGTGGAAACACTGCTATTGATGCAGCAAGAGTAGCCCTTAGATTAGGTGCCAAAGAAATACATATTCTATATAGACGAAATATAGAAGATATGCCAGCAGAAAGAAGAGAAGTAGAAGAAGCTCTCGAAGAAGGAATTATGATTCATACTCTTGTATCTCCTATAGAGATTATTGGAGAAGACCATGTTGAGAAAATCAAATTAGTTAAGCTTTTACAAGGTAATTTTGATGTTACAGGTAGAAGACGGCCTACTGTAATTGAAGGTTCAGCTTTTGAAATGGAGTTTGATATGATTATCCCTGCGGTTAGTCAACATTCAGACCTTCCATTCATAAACAAAGATGAAGTAGAGATGACTAAATGGGGTACATTTGTTGTAGATGATAAGAGTAAGATGACTAATATAGATGGTGTATTTGCCGGTGGTGACGTAGTAAGAGGACCAGATACTGTTATATGGGCTATTACTGATGGTAAAGAAGCTGCAATTTCCATAGATAAATTCTTAGGTGGAGATGGAGTTCTTAATACTGGAAAAGATATAGAAATTCCAAAACCAGAAGCTGATGTAAGGGTATCTGAGCATATGAGATTTGAAATGGATAATGCATCACCAGAAGAGAGAAAAAATAACTTTAAAGAAATATCAAAAGGATTCCATAGACTTAACGCTATAGCTGAATCCATGAGATGTTTAAGATGTGACAAAAGATAGGAGGAGTAGTAATGGTAAGATTAACAATAAATAATAAAGAATTTGAAGTACCTGAAGATATTACAATTTTAGAAGCTGCCAAAATGAATGGTATTCTAATTCCTAATTTTTGTTACCTTGAAGATGTTCACAAGAATGGTTCCTGTAGAATATGTTCCGTTGAAGTAGAAGGAGCAAAAACTCTTCAAGCGGCATGTATGACAAAAGTTACAGATGGTATGGTAATCCATACTAATACAAAGAAGGTTAGACAGGCAAGAAAAATAATATATGAATTAATGCTGTCAGACCATCCAAAAGACTGCCTAAGCTGTGATAGGAACAGAAATTGTGAATTCCAAGAGTTAGGTGAGTTATTAGGTATAACAGATAATAGTTATGAAGGCAAAATGTCAAGATGTTATATAGATGACAATAACCCTTGTATAGTAAGGGACTTATCAAAATGTGTTTTGTGTAGACGGTGTGTAACTATATGTAACGAAGTTCAAGGTGTAGGAATTCTCAATAATCAGAACAGAGGCTTTAGCACATTTGTTGGTCCTACTGAAGGATTGAATCTTGATGATATTAACTGTTCATACTGTGGGCAGTGTACTACAGTTTGTCCAGTAGATGCTCTTAGTGAAAGAGATTCTATCAAAGATGTATGGAAAATGTTAAATGAAGAAGGTAAGAGAGTTATTGTTCAGACAGCACCTGCTGTTAGGGCAGCTCTTGGTGAAGAGTTCGGTTATGAACCTGGTACATTGGTAACGGGGAAAATGGCTTCAGCTCTTCGTGAATTAGGATTTGATGATATATTTGATACTAATTTTGCTGCTGACCTTACTATAATAGAAGAAGGTAATGAATTATTGCAAAGACTGGGCAAATTCGTTAATAGGGAGGAAGTAGCTCTTCCTATGATTACAAGTTGTAGTCCAGGTTGGATTAAATATATTGAAAACAGGTTCCCAGAACAATTAGCTCATCTATCATCTTGTAAATCACCACATATGATGTTAGGAGCTTTAGCAAAGTCATATTATGCTGAAAAGATTAACGTGGATCCAGAAGATATCTATGTTGTATCAATAATGCCTTGCACAGCTAAGAAATATGAGATAACAAGAAAAGAAATGGAGAGAGATGTTGATGCAGTACTAACAACAAGAGAATGTGCAAAAATGATAAAAAGTGCAGGTATAGATTTTGTTAATATTCCCGACGGTAAGTTTGATAGCCCATTTGGTATTTCTACTGGTGCAGCAGATATATTTGGTACTACTGGTGGTGTTATGGAAGCTGCTATAAGAACAGTTTTTGAGATTCTAACAGGTAAGGAATTACCATTTGATAATCTTCATGTAAAAGAAGTAATGGGACTCAAGTCTATAAAAGAAGGAGAATTATACATTGAGAAAGCTACAAAAGAGTATAAGGCATTTGAAGGTCAAACAGTTAAAATAGCGGCAGCAAGTGGACTTACTGCTGCAAGAATTCTTCTTCAGCAGATAAAAGATGGTGTATCACCCTATCATTTCATAGAGATTATGGCTTGTCCCGGAGGATGCCTTAGTGGTGGAGGTCAACCAAGACCAACTACTAAAGATGTTAGAGAAAAAAGGATGGAAGCAATTTATAGAGAAGATGAAGGTAAGGATTTAAGGAAATCTCATGAAAATCCTTTTATAGTTAAGCTTTATGAAGATTTCTTAGGTGAACCACTTGGACATAAATCCCATGAATTATTACATACACATTATGTAAAACGTGGTTTGTATAATGAATTAGTTAAATAAAAGATAAAAAGCTATAAAACGTTCACTATAAAGAAGATAATTCTTCATAACGTTTTATAGCTTTTGTTTATTGATCAGCTCTTCTAATTATATCAATCTTATAATATATTTTTGCTTTATTCATTCCTAAATAGTTTCATATATAGACTGATTAATTTTTCGGGTTTTTCTTCGTTATATAGTGTGTACGTTAATAATTGATAAAGCCATATGGAAGTTGGTATTAAGAAAAACCATAAAACAGCATATGGTAAGCAAATTTGGCCTGCTGCATTAGCAAATATACCATCATAATTCCAAATATTTAATTTTAACCATATGTTTAATATTACACCAAATATAAATTCTATAGCTAAAATAATAAATGTACCTATTATACATTGCTGCCATATCTTCAGCTTTGTTCTTTCATTTATTAGACCAATAGTGAGGCCGCATAATCCACCAACAAATAACATAATAATATGTGACCTTCCACGCCAAAAGCCTTCCAAAACATAATAAGCATCACCCATTAAAAAAAAGAGTACAGCATATTTTTTTACATTGTTAACAGCATAGTCCATATAATTAATCCTCTATTTTCTACTTGTTCTATTGGCTATCAAGTGATTAAAAAAATTTCAGTATTTATAGTATAGACTCATATATTAAATAATATAGCTAAACTTTCAATAAAAAATTTATTTTTATTAATCTCTAATTATATATTTTGAGCAAATAACAGGCATTTACTTAAAAGCTTAAGTATATCTCTGTGTGCTGCACGTTATAGTATAATAAATAAAAAAACAACCCAGCTTTTACAGAGCTAGATTGGATTTTACACATTTTATGTTATACTACTATTCGTTGTTATTCTTTGTTATTAATCATAATATTTAATATTAAAGACTAATTTACCATTTTTATAATATATATAAGAACCATCATTATATAGCTTATCATCAATTATATTACATCTTCTATATATAGACAAAGCCAGTCCAAGAAGTATCATATTAATTACAAAATTACCTGTACCATAAGATATTATTGGTAAAGTACTAATTCTACATACATTTAATCCCAAGTTATTAAGTATAGAAATAATAATTTGAAGATTAATAACAGATACACATCCTAAAGATAGTAAAATGCCAAAGTCATTATTTTGTTTTTTATGTAATTTAGTTAATTTGAATCCTAAAATAAACATTAAAATAATAATAGTTACAGCTGGAACATAACCATATTTTGAGTTAATATATATAAGAGTATGATTAGTTCGCCAATCAGGAATTATATAGTCAATGAGTTGTAATCTAGAGTCATAATCTATCTGTATCTCACCAAAAGGTTTAGCATTAACTATAGATTCTTTTATAAAATAAGTTTCATAGCCCTTACCATCTATCTCTTCAATTTCTTTAGTTAAAGTTAGTGCTTTTGTAAAGAGATTGATTATAACGATTAAGAATATAATAGAAGTAATTATAATGGTACTTATTTTAACAATCTTATTACAATTAAAATATCCCCTTATTATGGCGCATACTAGTATGGCTAGACATGAAAACGAAACAATTATGTACGAATAATCAAAGTGTACAATACTAGCTATAATTATTGCTGGAATAAAAGCTATAATTGATACAATAATACCTATTAACTTAGTATTTCGCAGGCTATATACAACACTTGCATAAACAGGTACAAACAATAAGAAAGGATATATTAATTGATAGTGACCACCCATTATTTCATAACTGGTTATATTCATTATTGTGATTAATATTATAAAAGTCATATAACATGTAATTGGATGTTTTTTTAACCATGTATAATCAAAAAAATAAACTGCTAAAAAAAATAAGATACCTGTTACTGCATATTTTATAAAGTTAATTAATGGAGAATTAGACAAGCCCATATCTATTGCAAATAAAGAATATGAAAATAGATATTGAATAATGCCACTTACAGCTATAAACATCAGTATAATAATTATTGTTGAGTAACTGATAAGAGGTTTGTGTGTCTTATTTAGCTGATTTCCTATTTCAGTTGGATTACCCATTTCTTTCATTGCCATTTGTAATGCCTGTTCTTTGGTTATACCTCTATCAATATAAGCATCAATTTGATCATTTAGATGATCAAGAAGTTCTTTCCTTATTTTTTTATGCATACACTTACTTTTGATTTGTTTGCAAATAATATCTAAATATTTTTCTAATGTTTCATTATACTGATTCACCATTAATTCCTCCTAACACTTTATTGACAGATGAAGTGTAATGATTCCATTCATTTTGTTTTTGGCTAAAAGCTTTTTTACCAATGTCAGTTATATGATAATATTTTCTGGTTCTTCCATTACTTGACTTTTGTTCATAGGAAGAGATAATATTCTGCTGTTGTAATGTATGAAGTAACGGATAGAGTGTGCCTGCTTTCAATGTAAATATATTTTCTGATCTTTTTTCTAGTTCTTCAATCATTTGATAACCATACATATCTCCAATGCTTAAAAGCTTGAGAATAAGCATGGTCGTACTTCCTGTAATAAGACTTTTATCAATTTTCATGTTTTTCACCTCATATATAGATTATCTACATATGATTATATATAGATAATCTATATATGTCAATATATTTAAAATCTATTCTAGTTGAATTTATATTTAATATTTATTGATTTATACAATTTTAAATAGTATTATGATAAGTATAATAATGTAATTAAAAAACCATGAAAAGGAGCATATTATGAAAATAGTTATTTTGGATGCTAATACACTTGGTGACGATTTGGACTTAACAGTATTTAATGATTTGGGTGAAGTAGATATTTATGGATTCACTTCCAAGGAACAAGTTATAGATAGAATAAAAGATGTAAATGTCATCATAGCCAATAAAGTAGTACTTAATGAAAGTAATCTTCAATATGCTAATAATCTACAGTTGATTTGTTTGACAGCAACAGGAACAAATAATGTTGATAAAACTTATACTAATGCTCATAATATTGTGGTGTCCAACGTGGTAGGTTATTCTACTGATAGTGTGGCACAACATACATTTGCGTTATTATTTTATCTATATGAAAAATTATCTTATTATGATAAGTATGTAAAATCAGGTGCTTACGTAGGTGATAAGATTTTTACTCATTTTGATAAAAAATATAATGAACTTGTTAGTAAAACATGGGGAATCATTGGTCTAGGAACTATTGGTAAAAAAGTTGCAACTATAGCTAAGTGTTTTGGTTGTAAAGTTATTTATTATTCAACATCTGGTAAAAATGATAATGGAGAATATGAAAGAGTTAAATTGGATGATTTACTAAGTTCTTCTGATATTATTTCCATACATGCACCTCTTAACGAAAATACTGATAATCTTATTGGATATGATGAGTTTGTTAAGATGAAAGATTCAGCAGTGATTCTTAATCTAGGAAGAGGAAGAATTATCAACGAAGCAGATCTTACCAGAGCACTTAATGAAGATTTAATAGCTGGTGCAGGTCTAGATGTCTTAGAACATGAACCAATTAATAAAGATAATCCATTATTAAGTATACAGGATAGTATAAAATTATTGATTACTCCACATATTGCCTGGGCAAGTGTAGAAGCTAGGAAAAGGGTTGTTGTTGAAGTAAAAGAAAATATTGAATCATTTCAAAAGGGAATTCCAAGAAATGTTGTAACTGAATAATTAAAAGTGGCTTATTTACATTTGATGGTAGTTTTAACATAATGTATAATAGCCACTTTTTTGTTGAATTTATTTATTTAAGGAAAGAATGTTTTTAGATAATTTTATGGAATCATATAGTTTTAGGTAATTCTCCTTGGAATCTATATCTGATATATAATTCTTGGTATAATTTTTTGAGGATATATTATTAGCAATAACAAAATCTACAGCTTTATTATAAGCAATGGCTGCTTCAATATCAGTCTTGTATATACCTATTTTAGTATAACCGTTTATATGTATCTTAGATAAGTATACATCAGTATTGTTTTTAGTTATCTTTTCTACACCATAATATTTATTAGTAACTATAATATTATGGTATCTTAGATTATTGCTATCACCGTCTTTAAAATGATAATCTTTTCCATTAACAGCAAAATTCTTAATACCATATCTGGAAAGAATATTTACCTGCATTCCGTAATCATTAACAAACATATATCCATTCTTCTTGAAAATTTTATGATTGGAATAATAGAATAAATCATCTACATCAAAAGTCAATTCAGTTGATTGATCAAGGAAATAAGAAAAATAATATTTATGAAGATAGATAGGGTTTTTGATATAGTATTTGTTATCTCTAAAATTAATTAATACAACAAACTTATGGAATGTCAAAGTATTTGACTTAGCATAATCATATATACTTATGTTACTACTAATTATATCTTTTGCTTCCAAATAGGCATTGTGTGCAGATATATAGGAAGAAAAACTTCCTAAACTTATATGTTTGTTCGAAAAAGTTATAGAAGATCTATAATAAATAGTCCCGTTTTTTCTAGTTGTCTTATACACTCCTGTTGATGATAACATATAATTTTAGTCCTTTCTTATATTAAAGATATATATTTGTTTGAATATTAATGTATAAAATAATAAATAATGGAAATAATACAAATAATAAGATGTTTTGCATGTAAAAATCCATATATAATTAATCAACTTATTAAAATATATATCGGATAAAGATTGTTATTATATTATATTAATAAAATACAAAATAATACAATAATGAATTAGCTAGATTAAGTAGAAAAATATGGAAGTAATAAAAATATACATATAATTAGTAACAAAATTGAATTTGATATTTTACACAAAAAAATTTTTAGTTGTGTTAAATTAAACAAAAAAATAATTGGAAAAAATAGTAAATCAAGAAAAAGTGCATGAAATCAATATTTGAATATTCTGAACAAATATAAAAAGTACCAAATTATTTAGATGTTAGTTGACACATTATGTAAGTTTTACTATAATCGCTATGACAAGCAAAATGTTAAGAAATTATTACGAGCTTGTTAAAAAATTCAATTTCATATGCATGTAAGACGGTCTTAAATTTATGAAATTGTCTATAGTTAAAAGGAGAAAAATTATGTTTAAAGTAAAGAATCTTCTTAAGGACATATTTTCCTCAATAAAGCATATTCCAAAGAAAGCATACACTAATGGATTGATTGTAATTACAAGTTGTATTATGATAACTGTATTATATCTAGGTGTTAATGGATTTTTTGGTTCCCATACTAATGTGGTATCTGCTTTAGAAGGAAATGTTGAAGAAACGGATGTTTCGGATGATAAGTCTATTGAAGATGAGGAAACTGTTGTTGAGCTTGACTTAGGAATTGATCAGTATACCAAGAAGCTTGGCGAACTGTTGAAAGAGCAGCAAGAGAAAGTTAACAAAGAAAAACTTGAAAGTGATAAACAAAAAGTTGTACCTATGAAGGAGCCAGAGGAAAGTAGCGATAAAAAAGTGCTACATACGGCAACCTACAAACCAAAAGAACAAGAAAGTCAATTAGTGAATATTTCTGCTAAGGACTATGAAGCCTTAACGAGGATTGTTGAAGCAGAAGCTACAGGCGAGGATCTAATTGGAAGAATACTAATAGTAAATGTTGTAATGAATCGAGTGAAAAGTTCAGAGTTCCCAAATAACATTTATGATGTTGTTCATCAAGGCAGTAATGGTAGAGCACAGTTTTCACCTATTACTGATGGTAGATACTATTCAGTAACAGTCTCTGACAAAACAAAAAAAGCTGTTGAGAGTGCTTTTAATGGTGAGGACTATTCAAAAGGGGCATTATACTTTGCTGCAAGATGTTATGCGTCTGAAAAAGCTATGAGTTGGTTTGATAATAATCTTACCAAAGTGTACCAGCACGGAGTTCACGAATTTTTTAAGTAGATAAATATTAATATATATATTATAGGCAATCAGATGATTGCCTATTTTTTGAGTTATTGGAAAGAGAGGCATAGCCTCTTTTGTTCTAGTATTGTGTTAAAGTGAATAGTATGATATAATCTTAAAAAACATCAAAAAAAGGAATGAAACTAATGAATACATTATATAAGAGCACACGTGGTGGTGAAAGTAATATACAAGCATCATTAGCTATTATTAAAGGGTTAGCATGTGACGGAGGGCTATTCGTACCTAATGAGATTCCTAAATTAGATAAACCTTTAGAAGATTTGTTAGGCCTTGAGTATAAGGATTTAGCTTATGAAATAATGAAGTTATATCTTACTGACTTTACTGAAGACGAATTGAGATATTGTATAAATAATGCTTATGATGATAAGTTTGATACAAAAGAGATTGCTCCAGTTGTTAAAAAAAATAGAGCACATTATTTAGAGTTGTTCCATGGGTCAACCATTGCATTCAAAGATATGGCATTATCTATTTTACCTTATCTAATGAAGGTTTCTGCTAAGAAGCAGAATATAGATAAAGAAATAGTTATTCTTACAGCAACATCAGGAGATACTGGTAAAGCTGCTTTAGCTGGATTTGCTGATGTGGAAGGAATTAAAATCATTGTATTCTATCCAAAAGATGGGGTAAGTCCTATTCAAAAACAACAGATGGTTACTCAAAAAGGAGATAATACATATGTTGTTGGTATAGAAGGAAATTTTGATGATGCTCAAAATGGAGTTAAGGAAATATTTAATAATGCTGAGTTTGTCCAATTGATGGATAATAATGGTTATAGATTCTCATCAGCCAATTCAATCAATATAGGTAGATTGATACCTCAGATAGTTTATTATTTCTATGCATATACTAAGATGGTAGCGAGTGGAGATATCAAGATGGGTGAGGACATTAATGTTGTTGTTCCAACTGGTAATTTTGGGAATATATTAGCTGCATATTATGCTAAGAATATGGGATTGCCAATCCATCAATTGATATGTGCATCTAACGATAATAAAGTATTGTATGATTTTATGAATACAGGTGTATATAATAGGAAAAGAGAATTTGTATTGACTATATCACCTTCTATGGATATTTTGATATCCAGTAATTTAGAGAGATTGTTGTATAAGATATCTGATAATAAGGAAAGTGTTATCAATAATCTTATGAGTTCGTTATCTAGTAAAGGTGAATATGAGATATCTGATGATATGAAAAAAGGATTAAAGGATTTTTATGGTAATTATGCTTCCATTGATGAAACTTATGATGCCATTAAGGAAGTTTTTGATAAGTCAGGGTATTTGATTGACTCACATACAGCTGTTGGTAGTTCGGTTTATAAAAAGTATAAAAAGGATACTGGTGATAATAGGAAGACTGTTATTGCTTCAACAGCAAGTCCATATAAATTTACTCGTAGTGTTATGAAGGCTATTGACGAGAGTTATGAGAAGTATGATGATTTTGAGTTGATTGAAAAAATGAATGAGCTTACAGGTGTAGAGATTCCTAAAGCTATTAAGGATATCATAGGTGCCGAGATAAGGCATAAGATGATATGTGATAAAGATAGGATGAAAGAGACGGTTAAAGAGATATTGAGTTTGAGCTAGCGGGTGCTAGCTTTTTTTGTTTTTTGGGGGGATTTGGGGGTCAGGGTATAAGTGTTAATAATCACTTGCCTTACCCTGAGAAGCGGTCGGTCTGCGTGATTATTAACACTTATACCCTTCGGTGGTACATGTAGGTAATAAAAGATTAGTGATGAACTACATAGATAAAGTAAGAATATGAAAGACGTATTCATTTAATTGCTATGTTTTTAGGTTTTATAGTACTTATATGAATAGGTCTATTTTAGTATACTAATCTTAATAACAGAAGATAAATACAGCTACAATCTATGAATTATAATACAGAGTGGAAATAGTATAGGGGAATATGGAGCAGTGAGCCATGGACGGCGAACTCGGCCATTTAAACATGGACATTTAACTGGCTGACGGAATATTCCCCTATTGGAGCGACTGTCAACCAAATATTATTTACAGAACTTCAGTAATAACAAAAAAAGTGTTGGTTTGTTTATATAAAATGGTTGACAAATTATTTAATGTGGTATACTATAAAAACATGATAACATATTATGGTGTTATTAGAAGGGTTGATAAATGTGAAGAAGAGTATTTATAGCATAGTTTTATTTGATGAGATTGTTGAAGCTGTTGATAGACTGGCATATATTAAGAATACTAATAGGTCACAATTGATTAATGATATGCTGGCTGAGAAGATTGGTTTGCTGACGCCCCAGCAAA
Organism: Vallitalea maricola; assembly: GCF_036985595.1. Taxonomy (NCBI): domain Bacteria; kingdom Bacillati; phylum Bacillota; class Clostridia; order Lachnospirales; family Vallitaleaceae; genus Vallitalea; species Vallitalea maricola. Next base: position 74,621 of record NZ_BTPU01000028.1, read on the forward strand.
AAGTTACTAATATAATGAATAGGATATCTCAGTTGGTGGAAACGGATAGCATTCAAGTCAAGTCCAAGAATGATTATGGAAGTTTACAATTTGGGACTTTTATAAAATATAAGTATAAACCTAGTATTAGATATAGTTTTGAGTTTTATGTAGGTAATAATGAGGAAAGATATGCTGTTCTAAAGATTAATTCCAGATCTAAGTCAGAAGACCTTAATGAACATTTAGAAAGGTTTTTTAAAGGGATATGTTATATTGATAAAAAGAGGTTTCCTGAGATTTATGAAAGAGAGATAATTAATAAGACGTATACTAATTCAAATAATAGATTTGTTAGAGAGTTTTTGAGAGGGATTCCTTTGGAAAAAATGGATGATGAGTCTATAGCAGAGTATTTAAGTTGTTACTTATTAATGATTGATGATTCTCTTAACTATTATTTCAATCATTATAATCAAGATGATGTTTTCATCAAGATTGATAAGATATATTGCCAGTATTTGAATAATCTTAATTTATTTTTAAAATGAAGTATGGTTAATAAAATAGGAGGTGCAGGTTATGCCAAATAACGTTGAGGATTATTATAAAACACTGGGTGTTACGAGAGATGCTAATGATAAAGAAATACAGAAGGCATATAGAAAGTTAGCTCACAAATATCATCCGGATTCAAATAAAACAAAAGAGGCAGAAGAGAAATTTAAAAAGATAAATGAAGCTTATAATGTGTTGAAGGATCCTGAAAAGAGAAAAGCCTATGATCAGTTCGGAAGTCAGTGGGAAAATGGTGGAGGATATTATTCTGGTGATACAAGTTCTTGGACAGGTGACGAAGATATATTAAGGTCTGTATTCGACTCTATATTTAGAGCTAATAGCTTTGGTAAGAGTGGTGGAGGAGCTTTTAAAGGATTTAGTAATTTTGGTGGTTTTTCATCAGGTATGGGTGGATTTAGACAACAACAAGCTAGATCGGTTAAGGGTCAGGATGCTGAGGCTGAACTTGATATATCTATATCAGATAGTTATTATGGTTCAACCAAAAAGATTATTATAGGAGATGATATGGGAAATAGACATCAATTAGATGTCACAATTCCAAAGGGGATAATTGAAGGTCAGAAAATAAGATTAAAAGGACAAGGAAATAGTGGGTATAACGGTGGTCCTAATGGTGACTTATTGATTAAGGTTCATATAGTTGATGATGCTGATTATAAGCTTAATGGTTATGATATATATAAAGACCTGAATATTGCTCCTTGGGAATCTGCTTTTGGAGCAGAGATAGAAGCAAGTACTATGGATAAAAAGTTCCAGATTAAGATACCTAAGGGTACTCAATCAGGAAAAAAATTCAGATTGAAGAACAAAGGGTTGAAAAGCAAAAAGAAGACTGGAGATTTTTATTTTGTAGCTAGGATAGTTGTACCTGAAGATTTGAGCAAGGAAGAAATTAAATTACTTAAAAAATGGAAGGAAATATCTAGTGGTAAAATCAGATAAGGGTCAGTGTAAAGTGTTATAATCACTTGCCTTACCCTGAGAAGCGGTCGGTCTGCGTGATTATAACACTTTACACTTCGGCCGTTTTATCAAATTATTAAATTATTATGTTAAGAGGTGATAAATATGGATTTGAATAAATTCACTCAGAAGAGTTTGGAAGCGATCAAGAATGCTGAAACAATTGCGGTTGGTAATGGAAATATTGAAATTGCACCTGAGCATTTGCTGTTATCGTTATTGAAACAAGAAAATGGTTTGATACCTAGGATATTAGATAAGATGGGTAAAGATATTAATGGTATGACTATAGAGCTTGATGATTATGTCAATAAGATGCCTAAAGTATCTGGTCCGGGGAGAGAAGCAGGTAAAATATATATTAGCACATCAACTGATAAGATTTTTGTTGCCGCATTAAAAGAAGCTGAGAAGCTTGGAGATCAATTTGTATCTGTTGAACATTTATTTGTATCTTTTTTTGTGCTTAGCAAAAAGGATTATGTGGTAACTTTGCTTAATAAGTATGATATAACCAAGAATGAGGTATTAAATGTACTTAAGGCAATAAGAGGTAATCAGAGAGTGGTATCTGATAATCCAGAGAATACTTATGAGGCATTAACCAGATATGGACATGATCTAGTTGAAGAAGCAAGACAAAACAAGTTGGACCCTGTAATAGGTAGAGATAGTGAGATTCGTCATGCCATAAGGATTCTATCTAGGAAGACAAAGAATAACCCTGTTTTAATAGGGGAGCCTGGTGTTGGGAAAACAGCAATTGCCGAAGGATTAGCTCATAGGATTGTAAAAGGAGATGTGCCTGAAGGAATCAAAGATAAAAAGATTATATCACTAGATTTAGGAGCGTTAGTAGCAGGGGCTAAATATAGAGGTGAGTTTGAAGAAAGATTCAAGGCAGTTTTAAAGGAAGTAAAAGATAGTGATGGTAAAGTAATATTATTTATTGATGAACTTCATACAATTGTTGGTGCTGGTAAGACAGAAGGAGCAATGGATGCTGGAAATATGTTGAAACCAATGTTGGCTAGAGGTGAATTGCATTGTATAGGTGCTACCACATTGGATGAATATAGAAAGTATATAGAAAAAGATTCTGCTCTAGAGAGAAGATTCCAGCCAGTTATGGTAGATGAACCTACTGTTGAAGATACTATATCTATCTTGAGAGGATTAAGTGAAAGGTATGAAGTGTTTCATGGTGTGAAAATACAAGATACTGCTTTGGTATCTGCTGCTGTGTTATCTAATAGATATATAACAGACCGTTTTCTTCCTGATAAAGCTATTGACTTAGTTGATGAAGCGTGTGCTACGATAAGAACAGAAATGGATTCAATGCCAACAGAACTTGATGAAGTATCTAGAAAAATAATACAACTGGAAATAGAAGAAGCCGCATTGATTAAAGAAAAAGACGACATGAGTAAAAGTAGATTGTCAAGGATACAAAAAGAATTGGCAGAACATAAAGACATATACAATACTATGAAAGTCCAGTGGGAAAATGAGAAACAGAATATTGAGAAAGTGCAAAACCTAAAAGAAGAGTTAGAAAAAGTAGGAAGAGAAATTGAAAAAGCTGAGAGAGAATATGATCTTAATAAAGCAGCAATGTTGAAATATGGACGTTTGCCAGAACTGAAAGCCAAATTAGAGGAAGAACAACGAAATATAGAAACTAATAAAAATGATAATTCTCTGTTAAGACAAAAAGTTACAGAAGAAGAAATAGCTCAGATAATATCTCGATGGACAGGTATACCACTTAGTAAATTGGTTTCAGGTGAAAGAGAAAAATTGTTGAAGCTTAGTGATATTCTTCATAGAAGAGTTATTGGGCAGGATGAAGCCATACAAAGAGTTACAGATGCTATTATCAGGTCGAGAGCTGGGATAAAAGACCCTAAGAGACCAATAGGTTCTTTTATATTCCTTGGACCAACTGGTGTAGGAAAAACGGAGCTGGCAAAAGCTGTAGCTGAGGTACTATTTGATACTGAAGATAACATTGTTAGAATAGATATGAGTGAGTATATGGAGAAATTCTCAGTATCAAGACTTATTGGAGCACCACCAGGTTATGTAGGTTATGAAGAAGGTGGACAGTTGACGGAAGCTGTTCGTAGGAAACCTTATTCTGTAGTACTATTAGATGAGATCGAGAAGGCTCATCCAGATGTATTCAACATTCTTCTTCAAATACTTGATGATGGACGAATTACTGATTCACAAGGCAGGACAGTAGATTTTAAGAATACAATTATCATCATGACTTCCAATATAGGTTCAGAGTATTTATTGGAAGGTATTAATTCTATAGGTGAGATAAGCGAACAAGCAAGAAATAATGTTACTAGTTCACTCAATAAATATTTTAGACCTGAATTTTTGAATAGAGTCGATGAAATAGTATTATACAAACCCCTTACCAAAGAAGACTTGATAGCTATAGCCTCTCTGTTGATTGATGAGATTGGAAAAAGACTTGCTGATAGAAGACTTGAAATTGAGATAACAGATAAAGCTAAGCGACATATTGTTGAAGAAGGTTATGATCCTATATATGGAGCTAGACCATTAAAAAGATACTTGCAAAGGAATGTGGAAACAATGATTGGTAGAGCAATTATATCAGGAAATGTTTCCGAAGGCAGTAATATAGTCATTGATTACATTGATGGAAAACTACAGATTATATAATAGGATTGGCACTCGTAAGAGTGCTTTTTCTATGTGATAGAAAATCTTCTTAACTGACAAATACTTCTTAGAAATATAGAAATAAATTCCAAGTTTATCTTGACATATATATGTAGTTGTACTATACTTTAATCGAAATTGATAGTCATTATCAGATAAAACTAGGAGGGTAATTAAGGTGAAAAATAAAATTAATATTATTATGAGTTGCATTTTGATAATATCATTAATGCTTGTAGGGTGTTCAAAAGACAATGAAGAAAATGTTGTCTCACAAAATCCAGAAGCAGGAAATGCACAGGAAGATGGAACTAAGGCAAAAGATGAAAGTAAAGAAACAGAGGACAGTAATAATGAGAATGAAGATGATAAAGGTAAATACCATGGTAAAGAAGGGAAAATAACTGTATATTTATCTGGTCCAGAACAAATGTTAAACAGGATAGAAAGTGAATTTGAGACTGTTAATGGTGATGTTTTGGATTTAGTAATATTAGGTTGTGGTCCTCTTAGACAAAAAGTATGGACTGAGAAACAGGCTGGACAAATTCAGGCAGATGTTGTATGGGGTTCTGATCCATTGTTATATTATGCTCTTCAAGATGAAGGGAATTTAGCACAATATAGTCCTAAGGAGTATGATAAGTTAAAAGAAGAATACAAAGTAGGGGATAATTACTACACAATAGTTAATGAAAGATATGCTGTTATAGCCTATAATAAAGATAATTTAACAGGTGATAAAATACCAAAATCCTTTGAAGACCTTAAGAAGGAAGCATATTCTGGTAGCGTTGTAATGGCTAATGCTAATTATTCTTCAACTGCACTAGCAATTACTTCAGGTCTATATCAAATGAGCGGTAATAATTGGGATTACATAAAAGCTTTGAAGGATAATAAACTATTCTTTGCAAAATCTAATGGTCAAGTTCCTTCAAAGATTCAAGAAGGAGAATTTGATACAGGAATAGCTCCCCATGATTCTGTCTTAAGATTGAAGAAAAAAGCAAAGAAAGAAGAGTATAAGACTCCAATAGAGATTAGCTGGCCATCTGAAGGCGCTTTAAGAATTCAAAGACCAGTAGCAATTATTAAGGATGAATCAAGACCAAGTAAGAACCAAGAAATAGCTGAGAAATTTGTGGATTTCCTAGTATCTAAAAAAGTTCAAAACATTACTGTAGGAATGGGATTCGTAAGTGTAAGACAAGACGTTTCGTTACCACAAGGAATTCCTGCTGAGTTAGAAACTAAGGAGATTGACTGGAGGTTCGCTTATGAAAACGAAAGTACACTTAGAGATGGAGTCAAAGAAATCATGGGCAACTAATGGTATAAAAAAAAATACATCACAGTTTTTAAAAGAAACTGTGATGTATGTAATTTTATGTATAATAATTTTTATTATCATAATATATCCGTTGCTGAATCTATTGATAAAGAGTTTTGATATAAGTATTTTTATTTCTTTGTTGGGAGATAAATCAACATATATAAGTTTATTTAATACCTTGATTATAGGTATTGGCGTAACTTTTTTTTCTATACTATTTGGTGGAAGTTTAGCTTGGTTGGTTGTAAGAACTGATTTTAGACATAAGAAATTTGTTAAGTTATTTGCTCTAATAGGTTTTATGATTCCTTCATATATACTCAGTATTTCATGGATAGAGATTTTTTCAAAAAACGGATACTTGAGCAGATTGCTGAAATTCCTATTAGGCTATGATTATAATTTTTTCCCGTATTCCATTATATCTGTTATCTTTGTTCTATCAATCCATTTGTATCCTTTGGCTTTTATGTCTATTTCTAATGCTTTAGAAGCATATTCAATGGATTATGAAGATGCTGCTTTTGTATGTGGAGCAGATAGAAGAAGGATAATGAGAACTATAACATTTCCTATGATAATCCCTAGTATCTTATCTATAGGAATTTTAATATTCAGTCGTTCAATGGCTAACTTTGGAGTTCCGGCTGCTCTATGTTTACCTATAGGAAAAGATGTAGTCACTACAAAAATATTCAGTTACTTATCTCATTTAGAGTTAGTAAATGCTACAGTATTATCTGTAATACTAATAATAATATCAGCTTGTATATATATCATTAACTCAAAGATTATAAGTAAAAGGAAATATGCAAGCAGTACCAATAAGAAATTCAGGAATCCTAAGCTTATAAAATTAGGAAAGCGTAGTAGAATAGTTAATTTCTTTGCAATAGCATTTTGTATTTGTGTAACAGGCATACCTTTAGTAAGTATTGTAATAACATCCTTTCTCAAACGATGGGGCTTGAAAATACAATTGAAGAATTTGACTATCAACAATTATATCACTTTGTTCACTAATCCTTATACTAATAAATCATTCATAAATAGTATGGTATATGGGATAGTGGGTGCAACAGCTGCGGTTATAATTGGCTGTCTTGTATTATATTTGTTCTATATCAATAAAAACAAATTAACCAGTTCATTCATGATTATTGTTACATGGCCAATAGCTTTTCCTAATATCGTATTGGCTGTAGCAGCTACGTTAAGCTTTATAAATAAGCCATTAAAATTATATGGAACAAAATGGATTATAATTATTACATATATTGCATTATTTATACCAATTGCAGTTAAAAATATGAGTGGAATAATTGAAAACATAGATAAGAGCTTGATAAAAGCCTCTAGAATGTCTGGGGCTAGTATACTTAGTACATTAAAAAATATAATAATACCATTGATAGCACCTGGAATGACTTCAGCTTGGATATTATGTTTTTTGATTGCATTAAGAGAAATTCCAATCTCTCTATTATTATATAGTAGTGGAACTGAAACTTTGGGTGTCATGCTGTTTACATTACAATCCAATTCTTACGGACTTGAGATGACATCTACTCTAGCAGTAGTAATCATAATCATGAGTTTAATTGGAAATCTAATAATTAAAAAGGTTAGGAGACAAATTAAATGATAACTGCAAAACTTAATGATATCAGTAAGAAATATGGTGAGATCAATGCTCTGAAAGAGGTAAGTTTAGATATTCACACAGGAGAATTATTAAGTATACTAGGTTCTAGTGGTTGCGGAAAGAGTACATTACTGTATTCTATCGCTGGACTAGAAAAACCTGACAGTGGGGATATAAGTCTCAATGGTAGAACTATATTTTCTGTCTCTGAAAGAACATTTATACCACCTGAAAAAAGAAATATAGGTTTAGTTTTTCAGAATTATGCACTTTGGCCACATATGAATATCTATAAGAATGTGGCTTATCCTTTACAAATAAGGAAAGTAAAGAAATCTATTATAAAAAAAGAAGTATTAGAAAAGCTTGAATTAGTTGGTCTGAGTGGAAAAGAAAAGAAATATCCTCATGAATTAAGTGGAGGAGAACAGCAAAGAGCTGCTGTGGCTAGAGGATTGGTTATGAAACCAGATATATTATTACTGGATGAACCATTTTCAAACTTGGATGCAAAGTTAAGAGAAAAAATGCAAGATGAATTAAAAAGAATTCAGAAACTTACTAAACTCACTATGGTTCATGTAACCCATGACCAAGAAGAAGCAATGAGAATCTCAGATAGGATTGCTATAATGAATAAAGGTAAACTACTTCAAATAGGTGAGCCTAGTGAAATATATGATAGACCAAAAAATGTTTTTGTTGCAGGATTTGTTGGTAAATCCAATTTGATTTCATATGATACAATAAAAAATTATCTACCAAAAAAAGTTCAAAATGATTTCGGGGAAAAATCACAAAGTAGAACTAAAACCATTCTGGTTAGACCTGAAGATATAACCCTTACAGATACAGAAAATAACACTATAAGTGGTGTTATCACTAATAAATTCAACAAAGGAAGCGTTTATATGTATAATATCAAAACGGGTTTTCATGATTTTGTTATTCAAACAGACAATAGATGTAACTATGATATTAATTCCAATGTTAATATTATGATAAAGAAAGGATGGGTCATATAGGGCATATTATCTGTGATATTGAGCAGGATTCACGTGTACAACAACATCTTCTATATGATCAAATTCCATGAGTAATTTTTTTATCTGTGCTGATATGGAGTGTCCTTCGTATACTGTCATATTAGCATCAACAGATATTTTTACAATTAATATAAAATTAAGACCTATTGGTTTGGAGTTGATATTATCTACATGGTCAAGTCCTTCTATTGACATTATCTGTTTTTCCATTTCGTGTTTTACTTTTGAATCAATGTTAGTATCCATCAAAACGGAATATGATTGATTGAAAATAGACACTCCTGTATAAGCTATCCATAATGAAATCAATATACCTACAACTCCATCAACAAAATAAATATTGTAATTACCAAGAATAACACTTAATAAGGTCAAAGATGATAAGAATATATCATTTCTGTGATCTTGGGCATTAGCTATAGCCAATAGACTGTTATATTTTCTACCAATGTTGATGGAGTACATGAATAGAACTAATTTGATTACTATAGAAGCTAGAGCGATATATATCAGCCAAGGTGAATATTCAAATTCTTGTTTGTTGATTAAAGAATCAATAGACATTTTAAAAATTGAAAATGAAACAAAGAACAATGAAAAACTAATTATCATTGAAAATATATATTCAGCTTTTCCATGACCATATGGGTGTTCATCATCTCCTGGTGTAGATGAGATTTTGTTACCTATAAATGTTATGGTAGATGCAAAAACATCTCCCGCGCTATTAAGTCCGTCTGCAATCATAGCTTGACTCATAGATAAAAAACCAATTATGAGTTTGATTACCAACAGAAAAATATTACCAAGAATCCCAGATAAAGCAACATTTTTAATTTTTTTATATTTATTTATATCATTCACCCAAATTACCCCATTTTTAATAATTATTATATTTATATATAAGTTTATTTCCTTAGAATACCATTATATATATTTTAAATCATTTGCGCAAGTGAAAATATATATATAATGAATAAGTCATATAATAATTATTATTAATAGATAAAAGTAATATATGAAGTGGTTGAATATAAGGTAAGAATATTATAAAATCATTCCTTTTAAACAATTCTTAAGTTATTGAATTATTAAATAAAAATGCTAGTCGTAAAAAAATTTATTACCATATATAATTAAAAAATTACTAAATTGACTATTGGATAAAACAATATTGTGTTATAATCTATATAGTCCATTTTAACTATTCAAATTATTTGAGTTTATGCAATAATAGATATTATGGATATAAATAGATATAAATAAACTAAAGTTGATACAATTTATAAGCTAAGGGTGTATACTTCAAAGTAGAGGTGACATAATAAATGAGATTTGTACCTGTTAATGGGTTAATGGAAGGTATGTATGTAGGTAAGAGTTTATTTGATAGAAATAATCAACTATTACTAAGCAAAGGCAGTGTTGTTCAGAAGTCATATATCGATAAAATATATAAAATGGGGTATCAAGGAATCTATGTTGAAGATTATATTTCTTCTGATATCGAAGTTAAAGATATAATATGTGATGAATTAAGAAGAAATACAGTTAACACCATAAAAAATGTATTTATAGAGGCTGACAATGACAAAAAATCTAATAAAAAAACAAATAACATAAATGAGACAAAGTCTCTAGTTACTAATATAGTAGATCAGATACTTGAGAACCGAGACACAATTGTTAATCTTATTGACCTGAAAATATTTGACGACTACACGTTTTATCATTGCGTAAATGTTGCTGTGTTATCCATAGTCCTTGGGACTTCTATTGGACTCAACAAAGAAAAACTATATAATCTTGGACTTGGGGCTATATTACATGATATTGGCAAAATGTTTATCAACAGTAAAATTCTTAATAAAAATGGAAAATTGACTGAAGAAGAATATAAGCATATACAAAAACATTCGGAATACGGATATAATTATTTGAAAGAGACATTTGAGATACCTCTTTCTTCATATATTGGTGTTTTACAGCATCATGAAAAGTATGATGGAACAGGATATCCTTCTAATAGAGCAAAAGAAGATATTTCATTATATGGCAGAATTATTGGTATAGCTGATGTATATGATGCTTTAACGTCAACTAGACCATATAGGAAAGCTTTACTGCCTTCTGAAGCTATAGAGTATATAATGGCTAATGGAGGTATTATGTTTGATGTTAATCTGATTCAAAATTTTGTTAAGAAAGTAGCACCGTTTCCAGTTGGGACTTGTGTGGAGCTTAGTAATAGATACAAAGGTATCGTAGTTGAAAATTACGAAGAAGCATGTTGTAGACCTAAAATCAAAATAATTCTAGATGATAACAACAATGAAATAGACTCTTTCTATTATAATCTTAAGGACCAGAAGGAGTTAAGAAATGTTACAATCACTTCCATAAGTGACTTATCAATTGGTAATTTCAGGAAAAAGTGCAATTGATTTTATAGTTTTGTATTTTAATTGGGCTGTTGCATCAGTAAATTTTACTGGTACAACGGCCTTTTTAAATCTTGAGATAACGATAGCTTCTAGTTAAGTGTTAGTATTTTAGAAATAATAGTACTAAACTTCTTCTTTTAATTTTATGTATTAGATTTAACATCTTTAGAGTTATCCTGTGGAAGTAAAAGGTTTAAAAGTATAGCAACTAGTGTAGTTACAACAACAGAAGATTTTCCAAATATTGATATAAACCATGATGGAAATAGAGCAAGTGAATTAGGAACTTGTACGATTCCCATCCCTAAAGCAACAGAAAGTATAGAAGCAAATTTTGGAATAAGTCCTGTTAAAATAACAATAAAAGATGCAAAAATAAATATCCATTTATTGATAACTTTGGTTACAGTGACTATACCAACATTTTGGCTATAGGTTGCAGTTGGCATACATCCAAAGAAAGCAGAAATAATCCCTGTAAAACCAAAACCTATAATTCCGTGAGATAGTTCTTTATCAGTAGGAAGTCTGTCCATACCACCACCTGTTGCAGCAGATAAGTCACCAATAGCTTGAACGGAGTTCACAACATACATAATAACCATAGATACGATTGCTGTAGTGTTAAAATTGATACCGAAATGCATAAACCTAGGAGCTTGAAATAGACTTGCTTCCCGAACAGCATCAAAAGATACTATTCCAAGAAATATAGAAATTACATATCCCACAATCATACCTATTAGAATAGAGGCAAGTTTTAAAGTCCCTTTAGTGAAATGATTGAAATATATTACAACAGCAAGAGTTATCATTGCAATTATCCAGTTCTGAGGAGAACCAAAATCAGGTGAACCAGCACCACCTGCTATATATTTGATAGCAACGGGGTAAAGGGATAAACCTATTGAGAGTATAACTGTACCTGTAACAAGAGGTGGAAACAGATAGGATAGTTTTTTTAGAAAAATACCAAATAATATTGCAACTAAACCACCTACTAATTGTGAACCAAATAATGTAGCTATATTAAATTCGCCAGCTATAGCTGTTAATGTAGGTACATATGCAAAACTTACCCCCATAATTATAGGTAGTCTTGAGCCGATAACCCCACCTATTGGAAAAATTTGAATTAATGTAGCTATTCCAGAAAAAAATAATGAAGCTTGAACTAATAAAACTTTATCACTAGGATTAAGTTCTGCAACACTTGCAACAATAAGGGCTGGGGTAACACAACCTACGATCATTGCAACAACATGCTGTAGTCCTAATGGTGCAACATCTTTTAAAGATGGTTTACCGTCAAAACTGAATAGAGTTGATTTTTTGTTAGTTTTCATAATAATACCCTCCCAAATTAAAAAAAGATAAAAAAATAATTGAAAAAACTTTATTTGTGTATATAATTTTGTTTGTTATATTAAATTATACAATAAATAAAATAAAATTTAAACAATTTTAAGTTATTATTGTAAATTTTTATGGGCGAATTTATGGAAAATTGAAAAAATATATTTAGAAAATAAAGTTGATATGTAAAATTAGTAGTATTAATAATTGACTTACATAATTCTACATGATATACTATATTTCGTCATAGCGAACTTTAATTCTATTTTTGTAATAAATGTTCGGAGAAGTTAAAGAAGAAGATAATCTTAGTATATACTATTATTCCTATCTGAATATATAACGATATAATTAAGCATAATATAAATATCTTTTTATAGTATATATTACTTTATTAAGACTAGAAAGGAAGATTTCATGAAGAAGAAGTGGTTTTATACTTTATTAATACCAGGGTTAACTTTAATAATTGTATTTCTATTTATTCCATTAATATATACAATAGGATCTACATTTATTGGTGAGAAAGGTTATAGTTTTGCAAGGTATATTGAATTTTTAAAGGATGGATATTATATAAAGATATTTAATAGAACACTTAGAATTGCACTTATTACATCATTCGTGTGTATGATTCTAGGAATGCCTGTGGCATATTACATATCAAGAACTAAGAAAAGTGTTAGGGGTATATTTATTGCTTGTACAGTTTTCCCCCTTCTAACTAATTCGGTTGTTCGTTCTTTTGCTTGGATGACTATTCTAGGTTCCAATGGAGTTATTAATAAACTATTAATGAATCTTAATATCATTGATAAACCATTAAAACTTTTATATACAGAATTTGCAATCGTTATTGGTACGGTTTACTTGTTTTTACCCTTAATGGTTGTATCTTTAGTGGGTGTTATGGAAAATATTGAAAACGATTTATTAGAAGCTGCAGAGAGTTTGGGAGCTAATAGGATTAAAGCATTTTTTAAAGTAATTTTTCCTCTTAGTGTACCTGGACTTATAGTAGGATGTGTACTTGTATTTACTGGTGCATTCACTGCATATACAACACCTCAACTTTTAGGAGGAAATACTAATATAGTATTATCAACCCTTGTTTATCAAAGAGCTATGACTCTTGGAGATTGGACTGGAGCATCTGTGGTAGCTACTGTTATGATTGTTACTACTTTGACCGTTATAGGAGTAATAAATAAACTGGCTAGCAGATTAAATGAAAGGGGTGTTTAATATGAAGCATAATAAATTGTTAACATTTTTTACTGTTTGTGTATATTTATTTATATTCGCACCAGTAGTTATTATAATAATGACAGCTTTTGGACCAGATGAAGTTATTGCATTTCCACCAAAAGGATTCAGTTTAAAATGGTTCGTAAATATTTTTACATCGGATATGTTCATGAAGACTTTTTCCATTAGTATTCAGGTAGCAGTTATAGCAACAATCATTGCATTGATTATAGGTGTTCCTGCTGCATATGCAATGAGTAGATTTGATTTTAAAGGAAAAACACTTATTAAAAATATATTTTTCTCTTCAATTATTGTTCCAGGAATAGTTTTTGGTTTTTCAATCTTTAATTTTATTATTATAAAATGGAAATTACCTATTTATACAAGTTTATTGATAGGTCACATCATAATAATATTACCTTACATCATTAGGGTGGTTGCTTCTAGTTTAGAAGGTTTTGATTATTCCATAGAAGAAGCTGCAGTCAGCTTGGGAGCAAGTAGGTTGAAAACATTCTTTTTAGTTGTATTTCCTAATATAACATCAGGGGTTATTGCAGCTTTTATGCTGGCATTCATAAATTCATTTAATAATGTACCTATATCAATATTTTTAACAGGTCCAGGTGTAAGTACATTGCCAATCAAAATGATGAGTTATGTAGAATACTATTATGATCCAACAATCTCAGCATTATCTGTTACATTAATGATTATGACGATTGGGATTATGTTTATTGTTGAGAGAACCTTAGGGCTAAGCTATTTTTCTAAATAAGAATGGAGGTACAATATGTCATTTATTAATTTAAAAGAAATTACTGTTTCATACGATGGTAAAGTAGATATATTAAAAAAATTGAATATTGATATTGAAGAAGGTAAATTAGTTTCATTATTAGGACCTAGTGGCTGTGGTAAAACTACTACTTTAAGAGTGATTGCAGGTTTTATACAACCTAAGAATGGTCAGTTTATATGTGAAAAAGAGGATTATACATATATACCTGTTCATAAAAGAAATTTTGGATTAGTATTTCAGAGCTATGCATTGTTTCCTCATCTGACAGTATTTGATAATGTAGCTTTTGGATTGAAGATGCAAAAAGTAGATAAGAAGGATATAAAAAGGGCTGTAGAGGAGATATTGGAAGTTGTTGATTTGAAAGGGTATAATTCAAGATATCCCAAGGAATTGTCAGGTGGACAGAGACAAAGGGTCGCATTAGCTAGAGCTTTGGTGATTAAACCAAAATTACTGTTGTTAGATGAACCTCTTAGTAATCTGGATGCAAAATTAAGATTAAAGATGAGAGCAGAAATTAGAAAATTGCAGCAAAAGTTAGGAATCACTACAATTTTTGTAACCCATGATCAAGAAGAATGTTTCTCGATTTCAGATAAGGTTGCCGTTATGAATGGTGGAATTATAGAGCAATATGATACACCTGAAGAAATATATACAAATCCATCAAGCGAATTTGTAGCAAGATTTGTAGGATTTGAAAATTTTATAGAGTTAGATAAAATTGGAGATAATATATATCAATCAAAATCTGGTATGAAGTTTATTACCGATATTAGTGATAAGGATACTAAAACAAAAGAAAAGCTGGTTGGGACAATCAGACCAGATAATATTAAGATAATAGACAATGAGAGTGAAGCAGAAAACAATATATTAGAGGGTATTGTTGATGTTAGAACATATCTTGGAAAAGAGTATCAGTATTCCATCAGTACTGAAGTAGGTACTATACTGGTTAATGCCAGTAATGAAAAAATATATAATCAAGGTAATGAAATCAAATTATATTTACCTGCAAATAAATTAATATTAGTATAGAATGATTGAAAAGAGTGCAATACTGTAGATAATTAAACTCTACATATTAATAAATACTCTCTGAATACTGAGAGTAAAAAATAAAAATTATGGAGGTTAACAATGAAAAAGATATCAATTATTTTAGCATTAATGATATTATTAGTAAGTGTTACAGGATGTGGAGCAACTGATAAAGCAAAAGATGGAGATAATCAACCAAAAAATGAAAGCCCAACTGAGTTAGTAATCTCTACATGGGGTTATAGTGAAGATTTACTTTGGGAAAATGTATTTACTCCTTTTGAAGAAGCAAATAATGTAAAGATAGTTTTAGAAACAGGTAATAATTCAGAGAGATTAACAAAATTGAAAACTAATCCAGATAGCAACATAGATATTATATATCTTGCAGAAGCTTTCGCACAAGAAGGTATTGAAGCAGGTTTATTTGATGAACTTGATTATAGTAAAATTGACAATGCAAAAAAGATTGATGAAAAAGCAAAATACCTAGTTGAAGCAGGATATGGTCCAGCTTATACTTTGAATCGTGCAGCTATAGCATATGATCCTAATAAGGTTGGATTTGAAATAAAATCATGGAACGATTTATGGAAGAGTGAGTTAAAAGGAAAAATTTCTATTCCTGAGATAACAACTACATTCGGACCTGCAACAATGTATATAGCATCAAATAGCAAAGGTGTGGACATTACTTCTGATAATGGAGAAGAAGCATTTAAAGCATTGGAAGAATTAAAACCTAATTTAGTTAAAACTTATACTAAGTCATCTGACCTAGCTAATATGTTTGCTAACAATGAAATAGAAGTTGCAATTACTGCTGATTTTGCATATCCAAGAGTTAAAGCAGGAGCACCAGATGTAGTATTTGTTGACCCAGAAGAAGGTGCATTCATAAACTTTAATACTATTAATATTGTTAAAAGTTCTAAGAATAAAGATTTAGCAATAAAATTTATCAACTATGCATTAAGCACTGAAGTTCAAACTAGAACTGCAAAAGCATTAGGTGAATCACCAGTAAACACTGAGGTAGAATTAACAGATGAAGAAGCAGCAAACTTAACTTATGGAGAAGTAGTAGGAAAATCCAATACAGTAGATCATAAATTTGTGAATAAAATGAAAACACAATGGATTGATAAGTGGAATAGAACATTAAATCAATAATAAATTCTAAGTTGCTGGTATAAGTTATTATGAGCGTAATATATACTTAAGTTGATAGAGATATCAACATATGTATGTATTGCGCTATTGTATTATAGGTAACTTTATATGATTAGAAAAAGATAGGAGTATAATTATGGAAATAGATTTATTAATTAAAAACGTACAAGTATATAATGCATATATTAAAAAATTTATACATGGAAATGTAGCAGTACTTAATCAAAAGTTTTTATATATTAGTAAAATGGGAGAAGACTATAATCAAGAATTCACCGCAAAAGAAGTTATTGATGGTCATGGTAAGTATATGATTCCAGGTTTGATTGATATTCATATGCATATAGAAAGTTCAATGACTACACCTTTTCAGTTTTCTCAGGCGGTTATTCCTCATGGAGTTACGACAGTAGTTGCTGATCCTCATGAAATAGCTAATGTTTTTGGTATAGAAGGAATGTTAGCCATGTTAAGGAGTACAAAAAATAATGTTGTAGATATATTATATTCTATACCAAGTTCAGTTCCTTCAACAACTAAACTACTTGAAACAACAGGAGGAAGTATAGAGGTTGAAGATGTTTCAGAGCTTATTAAGATAAAAGAAATTTGCTGTTTAGGAGAAGTAATGAATTTTAAAGGTCTGATTAATGATGATGAATCATTGATTAATAGAATAATCAAGAAAATTAAAGATGAAAGACCTAATTTGAAGATAGAAGGTCACTGTCCTAAAATAACAGGTCTAGATTTAGCAAAATTCATTTATCAAGGAGTTGATGCAGACCATACCCAGCAAACACCTTCTTCCATAAAAGAAAAAATAGAAAATGGAATGTTCTTGGAAATTCAACATAAATCCATGACGCAGGAAAATATTAAGTATCTAGTAGAGAATAATCTGTATGAACATTTTTGTTTGGTTACAGATGATGTCATGGCTGATAGTCTAATAGATGGACATTTGAACTTATTAGTAAGAAAGGCAATTAAGATGGGCATGCCTATAGAAATGGCAATATATGTTAGTACTTATACTCCTGCAAGAAGAATGCTTTTACATGACAGAGGCAGTATTGCCCCAGGAAAGGTAGCAGATTTTATCTTGCTTAGTGATATTGATAATTTTGAAATAGATAAGGTGTATAAAAATGGGAAGTTAGAATATGATGGAAAACTACAATATAAAGAAAGTGAAATAGGATTTCCGCCAGAGTTTTATAAAAGTGTAAAATTGGACTATGTATCCCAATCAGATTTTGAGGTGTCAGCACCAATAGAGAAGGGTAGAATTAATTGTAGAACAATGAAGGTAACACCTCATACTACTTTCACAATAGAAGAAAAAAACACAATGGATGTTAATAATGGAAAGCTACACTGGCAATCTTCACCATATTGCTTAATTACTGTTTTTGAAAGATATGGAAAGAATAATAATAAAGCTTATGGACTAGTTGGTGGGAGTGTAATAAAAGAAGGGGCAATAGCTACTACTTACGCACATGACCACCATAATCTAATGGTAATGGGAAAAAATCCAAAAGATATGACTATAGCAGTAAATTGGATAATTGAAAACGGAGGAGGATATTGCGTTGTAAAAGATGGAAAAATCCTTGCAGGCGTAGAGCTCTCAGTAGGTGGTATTATATCAGAAGAAAGGATAGATATATTAGGGGAGAAGGTTAAGTGTGTAAGTGAAAAGATGGGAATTCTAGGTTATGAACATGATAATAGAATTATGTCTTTTAGTACGTTATCTCTTCCAGTTAGTCCAAGCTTAAAAATATCAGATAGAGGATTAATAGATGTTGTTAAACAAGAAGTAGTAGAGTTGTTTTGTTAACTTAAAGTATGTGAAGGAGTATAATGATATGGCAAAATCAATTATAAAAAACGTTAATATTCTTACCATGAATGCTGATAAAGATATTATTGAAAATGGTGTAGTAATATTAAAAGATAATCTGATTCATGATATTGGTAATGAGGATTTATTAACCAAATATCTATCTGATAATATTATAGACGGGAAAAATGGCATTCTCATACCAGGTATGATAAATACACATACACATGCCTCTATGGTGGTGTTTAGAAGTCTTGGAGATGATGTGCCAAATAGATTAAAAAGATATATATTTCCATTGGAGAAAAAACTGGTAAATAAAGAATTGGTTTATCTGGGAGCTAAGTATGGCATAATAGAGATGTTATTAGGAGGTGTAACTACATTCACTGATATGTATTTTTTTGAGGATGAAGTTGCAAGAGCAGCTAAAGAACTTGGTGTCAGAGGCGTATTAGGGGAGACTATTATTAACTTTAGCTCACCAGATTCAGAAGAAGCTTATGGTGGTCTTGATTATTGTGAATGGTTCATAGACAAGTGGAAAGATGATAATCTAATAATTCCAGCTGTAGCACCTCATGCACCATATACCAATGATAAACATCATTTACAGTTGGCTGGTAAATTATCAGAAAAATATAATGTTCCTATAATGATGCATGTGGCAGAGATGGGTTATGAATATGACCAATGTTTAGAAGAATATGATATGACACCAGTACAATATTTAGATAGTATTGGTATCCTTAGTGAAAGGTTTATATCTGCACATTCAATCTTGGTATCAGACAGTGATATAGATATATTAGCAAAAAGAAAAGTCGGTATTAGTCATAATGTAGGTGCTAACTCCAAAGGAGCAAAAGGAGTCGCTCCAATCACAAAAATATATCAAAAAGGTATGAAGCTTGGACTTGGGACAGATGGACCAATGAGTGGAAACACGCTGGATATTGTAACACAGATGTCATTAGTAGGAAAGATACATAAACTACATAATAAAGACAGAAGTTTATTTCCTGCTAGTGAAATTTTAGAAATGGCTACAATCGGTGGAGCAAGAGTTCTTAATATGGATAATGAAATAGGTTCTATTGAAATCGGTAAAAAAGCTGATTTAGTACTTTTTGAGACTGATTCCATAAATATGCAGCCATTATATGATTATTATTCCGTTTTAGTGTATTCTTCTAATCCAAGTAATGTAGATACTGTAATAGTTGATGGAAAGATTTTGGTCAAGAACAAGCAATTAGTTGAATCTAATATCATGGATAAGGTCAAACAACAATTAAAAATGATTAAAAATAATATATTAGAAATATCTAAAGAGTTATAGTAATACTATCTATAATATTAGCAAATAGAAAGCTGTCCCAACATATTTAAGGTTATATGGGACAGCTCTTTGTATCTTATAGGAAAGTTCCTACGGAAGACGAGGCGTTGCTTCTTTCTTTGTATTGTGGATATTAATTCTTACTTTTAATTATTGGATATTAAATGTCTGATATCCAAATATACAGGAAGCCCGTTCTTATATTGTATATTTGGTTCCCCGAATGTCAATGGTGATATATATTCTATAAGTTCTTTTGTAATGTCACCATTATCAGCAGATATCCATTCAGTAGGGATTAATTTCTCCTTGTTGGCTACTTTTTCTATATCCACACAATCTATTTGATATTTATATGGAATATTACTTGTTCTAATGATTGATACCATTTGTCCAGTGTAACCAGCAACAGCATACTCAACGGCGTTATTTCCAACCTCACAAGCTTCATTGATATCTTGTAATGATGCACTGTGCATTGCACTTCTCTGTAATACATTAAGTTCTATTGATCTAACCTTACATCCCAAAGATTTACTTACTATGTGTTCCAGAGTTTTTCCTGTACCGCTTAACTTAGCATGACCAAAAGAATCATCAAGTGAATTCTCAGATGCTGAAATATAATTTCTATCTTTATCCTTGATACCTTCTGAAACTGCAACTATAATATTCTTTTTAGTTTTTTGAATGCGTTTTAGACTATTTAAGAAATCATAGATAGAAAAAGGTACCTCAGGTAGATAGATCAAATCTGGAGATGAATTATATTCATTTCTAGCAAGTGCAGCAGATGCCGTCAGCCAACCAGCATTTCGTCCCATTATTTCAACGATAGTGACACTAGGGATATCATATATGTATGTATCATAAGATATTTCAAGCATTGTAGTAGCTACAAACTTAGCTGCTGAACCAAAGCCAGGAGTATGGTCAGTTCCAAATAAATCGTTATCTATAGTTTTTGGTATTCCAATGATTCTAACATTCTTATTTTTAATTTTAGCGTATTTTGATAACTTCAAAACAGTATCCATAGAATCATTACCGCCAATATAAAAGAAATATTCAATTTTTTTGCGTTCAAATATATCAAAGATCAATTTATATTCTGTTTCATCTTCAGTAAAATCAGGTAGCTTATATCTACATGAACCCAAAAACATTGAAGGAGTTGTCTTTAATACTTCCAATTTACTTTTTGAGGGTGCAAATATGGATGTTAAATTGATTATATTATGATTTAAAACTCCTTGAATACCATTTATAGCACCATATACAGTATGTATATTAGGACTTTCTATGGCTGAATCTATAACACCGCTTAAAGAGGCGTTTATTACGGACGTTGGACCACCCGATTGAGCAATAAGACAATTAGACATATGTAAATCTCCTTTTTAAATTTTAAAAAATTAAATGAAAAATTTTCCTCACAGTTTATTATAATACAATATTTAATTCTGAAAAGCAATTACAAATTGCCTTGAAATACATAATTAATGACCTTTTAATAAATAGGAAAAATTTGATTGTATTTGTATAAGCAACAATGCATATAATAATATCGTGACAAAGAAATGGTTATTATAATGTACTTGTTATTATATAAGAAACAAAAAAACAAAATTTACCCTATCATTTATAGACAAAATAAACAAAAAAAACCATAATTATTTACACTAATTATCTTGCAAAATTTCTTGATATATAGTATAATGAATTCACAGCAAAGTTAGATATTTCCTGGGATGTACGATAATCCTGCTATTTTGAACCTACATTAGCAATCCGGGAGTTCTATATTTCAAAGTGGATGTCAAGCCCTCATTATGGCGGGGAAGACAAAAGCTTTGGTGCGGACACCCACCTAACGTGAGTTAGGGATCAAAATTCAGGAAACGGCATATCCGGGTATACATATTTAATTTAAAAAATAAGTTACTATTTTCATAGTAA
>NZ_BTPU01000029.1:0-41639 GCF_036985595.1 Vallitalea maricola
CTGTGGTATTCATTAATACAACTGAAAAACAGTGATATTTTCGCTGTTTCAAAGTAACATACGTTAATAAAGCCATTAAAGTTTTAGTGGACTGAAAGGAATGTACGTTCATGGAAAACGAAAGTATTGAATTTAAAGAAAGTAAATCAGGTTTTGGTAAAATCATAGCAGTACTAATTATAATAATCATAATAATAGGTGGTATCTGTGCTGTTATCAAGATAGATATAGGTAATATTGGAAGTAAATATGCTTATCCTGTTCTAAAGAATGTACCAGTATTAAATAATATCTTACCAAATGTGACTGAAGAAATATTAAGCGAAGATATGACAGCTGATGATAACTATGCATTCGAAAACATTGATGAAGCTGTAGAACGATTGAAGGTTACAGAAACTCTTTTGAAAGATAAAGAAATTGAAATAGAAAAGCTCTCAGAAGAATTAAAGTTATGTCAAGACGAAAATGCAAGGCTAAAAGTTTTTGAAGAGAATCAAGCAACTTTTGACGAAAAGAAAAAAGAATTTGATGAATTGGTAGTATTCGGCGAAGGCGTTCCAGATATCAGTAATTTTATTAGCTTTTATGAAGAAATGAAGCCAGAAAATGCTGCAAAAATATATGCAGAAGCTATCCAAATAGAGAAATATGACAAAGAAATTCTAGATATAGCATCATCATATGGACAGATGAAGGCTGCTAATGCAGCTGCCATATTAGCGAAGATGACAACTACATCTTCCAAAATGAAAATGGTTGTTCAAATCCTTAATAATATAGATAGCGAACAGCGGGGAGCAATACTCGGTGCTATGGACACAAAGACAGCGGCAAAAATCACTGAATATATGTTTCCAAAAAAATAAGAAGAGATGTCAGTCTGATTTCTCTAGTTAAAGGAAGGAGGCGAAAAGAATGGTTACAATGGTTGCCAGTAAAATGGATTTAGCAGTTGGGGTTAAAAGTAATGTCAAAACTAACAATGAAAAAGCTGCTGACAGTAATTTCAATGAAATACTTAATCAACAATCTAACAATAAAATAAAACAGGATAATGTAGAAAAACCTGTTACTAAGGTTAAACCTACAAATAATAATCAACATAAGATAAAAAATACAGAAAAACCAGTGCAAGATGAGCCTGAAGGTGAAGTTGATTTAGAGGAATTAGAAGCAGATATTGTTGATCAAGTAACTGAAAAATTGAACATCACAGAAGAACAATTAAATGAAATGTTAGCCCAGCTTAATATGACTATTTTTGATTTACTTTTACCTGACAAACTCAATACGTTTCTAATGGCTTTGTACAATGTTGAAGATTCACTTGAGTTATTGATGTTACCTGATGCAGCAGTTAATGTAAAAGAATTAAAAACAGAACTTAGTGATTTAAGTGAAGATTGCAATTTAGAAAAAGAAGACATCAAGGAACTTATTGCAGAAATGAATCAAGAGAATGATACAAAAACAACTAATGACCAAGTTACAGAAACAAATGATACAAAGATCTCTAAGGAACAAGTTGCTTCAGCAGAACAAGAATCAAATAATGATAAGAATCAAATGCCAGAGATAAAGATAACAGATAATAGAACTGAAAAAAGTGATGTGGCAAATGATGATGCAAAAGTTGAAGATGTAGGTAATAGTAGTAAAGAGATTCCTGACAATGTACAGAACATAACAATCAATCAAAATGTACAAAAAGTAGAAGTTGTTGACCAAAGTGGTGAGAAACACATTCTTACATATAACATTAATACTGAAGAAGTAATTGACCAGATTGTATCTAGTTTCAAAGTCAATCTAACTGATGATGTAAACAAGATGTTTATTCAACTTAGACCTGAACATCTAGGAAAACTTGCTTTTTCACTTACAACCCAAGAAGGTGTTGTTACTGCTAATTTCATGGCAGAAAATCCAGCTGTAAAAGAATTAATAGAAGCTAACTTAGCAAATCTCAGAATGTCACTGCAAGAACAAGGTATTGTTGTGGACAAGCTAGAAGTAGTAGTAACAGATAATAATATGTTCAATGAAAACAATAATCCTAAGCAATTTAATGAGAACAATAATAAAAAAAGAAGAGCTGCTAAGATGATGAAAATTAATAATGGCTTGGATGGGGAAGTTGTGGAAGATTTATTGGAAGATGATGAAAATATATCATCTAGCATAGAAAACAATAATTCAATTGATTATTCCGTATAAGGAGGGATATATTATGGCAGATATTTCAAACACTAATACTCAAAGTAATGTTGTTAAAGATATCATGGATAAATATGGTATTGATACTCTGAAAACAAGCAAAAAGACTAATGACTTAGATAAAGATGCTTTTCTTAACTTATTAGTAACTCAAATGAGATATCAAGATCCTCTTAATCCTACACAAGATAAAGATTTCTTGGCACAGATGGCACAATTTTCAGCTTTAGAGCAAATGCAAAACTTAAATACAAGTGCTTCAATGTCTAGAGCATATGAATTAATGAATAAAGATATTTTTGCTAATATTGTTAATCCAGTTAGTTTAGAGATAACTCCTGTAGCAGGAACCGTTAGGGGAGTATTCATGCAAAATGGTAAGGTATTTCTAAAAGTTGGTGAGGTAGATGTTCCACTTGAAAAAGTTGAAGGCGTCTTAGCTCCAATAGATTTACTAGAATTAAATAAGAAAGTTGAAGAGATAAGTAAAGACATTGCTAAAATACAAGAGAAATATGCTCCAGGAGAAGATGATGATTCCGATGAAGATGAATCAGATGATGCTGACAAAGCTACAGAAACTAAGTAGATGCTAGTAGGTGAATGACATGAAGATTAATCCTTCTATGTATAATGTTTCAACTAATAAAGTAAAAGTAAATAAAAATCAGATTAAAACTAATAGTAATTTTAATTCCAAAGTTGATGATTTCAGTAAGGTCTTACAAGAAAAATTAAGTAAAACTAGTGAACTGAATTTTTCAAAACATGCTAATATGCGCCTTAATTCAAGGAAAATAAAATTTTCAGATGAACAGTTAAAGAGAATTAATAAAGGCATAGATGAAGCAAAAGAAAAAGGGATTAAAGATTCATTAGTTCTTATTGATGATGTAGCTTTAATTGTTAACATTAAGAATAAGACTGTTGTTACAGCCATGGAAAAATCAGAACAAGATAATAAAGTTTTTACTAATATCGATGGTGCTGTCATTATATAAACTGGACCTCATAGAGGGGGTTTTAATCTCTGACTGACAGATGAGATTATTTGACTGCACGAAAAAAAGGAGGTTATTATTATGATGCGTTCTATGTACTCTGGTGTATCAGGTTTAAGAATACACCAAACTAGAATGGATGTTATAGGTAACAATATTGCAAATGTTAATACAACAGGTTTTAAGTCAGGAAGAGTAACTTTTAATGAAATATTCAGTCAAACTTTGCAAGGTGCAAGTGGGGCTAGTGAATCTATAGGTGGCCGAAATCCTATGCAGGTAGGACTTGGTGCTAATATTTCATCTATTGATACATTAATGACTGAAGGTGCTGCACAGAGAACTGATAATCCTCTTGATATGAAGATTCAAGGTGATGGATTCTTTATCTTGAAAAGTGCGGGTGGTTTTAAGTTTTCAAGGGCAGGAGCTTTTAGATTGGATGAGGTAGGTAATTTAGTTAATCCAGAAGGTTTAAATGTTATGGGATGGCAACCAGATGCACAAGGGAATATAGTTAAAGAAAAAGTGTCAAAAATACAAATTCTTAAGCCAGAAAATGTTTTTTCTAAACCTACTAAAACTGGTAAAGCACATTTATCAGGAAATATTAATAAAAATGACGATAATTTGACGACACCTGTTTCTGGACCTACTGGAATAGCTACAACATTTAGTATTTATGATAGTCAAGGATATAAATATACAGTTGATGCTAGAATAAATAGTACTGTAAACACAGATGAGTATACTATTAGAATCGACAGTATTAAGGATGATAAGGGTAATAAAATTAGTTATTCTAACCCCGCCGCCCTTCCTATTATTAGCTTTGATTCTGATGGAAAACTAGATATAACAGGTACTAGTTCAATTACTCTTACCGGTATTACGAATTCAAATTCGGGTGCAGATTTTGCAGAAATAGAAATAGATTTAAAAGGATTAACTCAATTTGGTGGAAAAACAACAGTTGAAGGTGTTGCAGGAGATACTGACGGTCTTGAGGCAGGAAACCCAGCAGGGGTTATAGCTGGTTTCGATATAGGACCAGATGGTAAAATTCTTGGTAAATATACCAATGATCAAACTAAACTGTTAGGTCAGATTGCTTTAGCTAAATTTCAGAATCCAGCAGGACTTCAAAAATCAGGAAATAATCTTTTTGAAGTAACTAATAACTCAGGTGAATTCGACGGTATAGGTGTTGACCCTACAGCAGACGGCGGCAGCCTCAACGGTGGAGTCCTTGAAATGTCCAACGTAGACTTATCAAGGGAATTCACTGATATGATTACTACCCAAAGAGGATTCCAAGCTAACTCAAGAATAATTACTGCTTCAGATGAAATGCTTCAAGAACTTGTTAATCTTAAACGATAATAATAATTAATAAATAACTAATATATTAGTGGCTGGTTAAGCACTAGCCACTAATAAAAAATTATTAAAAGGTGATTGTATGATATATGTTACAAAGCTTAATAATGAGGAAATAGTTATTAATTCAGACTTGATAGAAGTCATAGAGGAAACACCTAATACTATAATAACTCTGACAACTGGTAAAAAAATCATAACTAAGGATTCATCTAAAGATATTATAGATAAGGTTATTACATATAAAAGAAAAATTGGTATAGAGATTCAATAACCAATTATTCATAAATGCTTATTGTTACTTTAGTAGGTTATTATATATTAAACTAATCTATAACCTTACTTAGTATAGAATAAATAGGCAATTAAGTTTCTATATTAAATGGGTAAAAAGTATTGCCTATTAACAAGAATCATTAAAGTGAGGTGAAAACGTTGGATTTAGCTACTATTGGAGGTTTGGTCGCAGGTATTTTCTTTATTCTCAGCTCTATACTTATGAAAGGGCAAATATCAAGTTTCACTGATGCAGCTTCTGTAATGATTACTATCGGTGGAGCATTCGCAGCGACTTTAATATCTTATCCTCTTTCTGATTTTATTAAATCCATCAAAGCTGCAGCATTAGTATTTAAGAGTAAACAGCTTAATGAAGGAGACATAATAAAGAAAATAATAGAATTATCTAATATTGCTAGAAAAGAAGGATTACTTGCGTTAGAAGAAGCTGCAGAATCTATTGATGATGAATTTATGAAAAAAGGGATTCTATTAATTGTTGATGGTACTGACCCTGAATTGGTAAGGAACATACTTGAAACAGAGCTAGTATTTATTGAAGGCAGACATAAAAATGTTCAAAGCTTTTGGGAAAAAGTAGGAGAATTTGGTCCTGCCTGGGGTATGATAGGTACATTGATTGGACTTATCGCCATGTTAAAAACAATGAATGATCCAAGTACAATTGGTGGTAATATGTCAGTTGCTTTGATAACTACATTGTATGGTTCTCTACTAGCCAATTTTATTGCATTACCTTTTGCAAATAAAATGAAAGTTATAAGTGAATCTGAAATACTATTAAAAGAAGTTTCAATAGAAGGATTACTTTCTATTCAAGCAGGAGAAAACCCTCGAGTAATTGAAGAAAAATTAAAAGCTTTCTTAGCACCTAGCTTAAGAAATGAAATAAGTAAAAACCAAGATGGTGAAGAGGGTGAGATAAATGGCTAGAAAAAGAAAGACAGAAGGAGGCAAATCTGGTTCACCAGCTTGGATGAGTACATATGGAGATTTAGTTACCCTATTACTTTGTTTCTTTGTTTTACTTTTTTCCATGTCAAGTATCGATGTTGCGAAATTCAAAGCTGCAATGAGCTCTTTTAGGAACCAAATAGATATTTTGCCTGGAGGCAGTTCACTTACAGATGATGAATTGATATCTAATGGTATAAGTCAGGTAAACGGTCTTGAGACTATATTTGACAATAAAATACCGTTAGAAGAACAAGGTGAAGAAGATGCAGATCTAACTAAGAGTAAACTAGAAGAAGCTAAAAAAGATGCAGAAGACATTAACGAATACTTAAAAAAAGAAGGATATGAAAACGAAGTTGAAGTAGAGTACAATTCAAATATTATTAAGCTAACTATTGAAGGTGAGATATTATTTGAGAGTGGACATGCTGAATTAACTCCTGATGCTATTAAATTAGTAGATGTTATATCTGTAAAAGTAAAAGAATTATTAGCAGATAAAACAATACAGATAGAAGGTCATACAGATAATAGACCAATCAGTACCGTTAGATATCCTAGTAACTGGGAACTATCCCAAGCTAGAGCTATAGCGGTTGGATATAGATTGATAAAAGAACATAATATTGACCCTTCTAAAATTGCCGCTACGGGTTACGGAGAATACCGTCCATTAACAGACAATAGTACACCCGAAGGGCGTGCTATAAATAGGCGAGTAGAAATTAAGCTTGTTAGTGAGGAGTATAAAAATATTGATGAGCTTAACGAAGTAGAAGAAGTAGAATAGAGGTGAACTAATGGCAAAGGAAAAGAAAGTTAAAGTGAAAAGTGAAAAAGATAATGGAAAATTAGTATTAATGATTGGAGTAATTTTGATTGTTTGTTCTGTAATTCTATTAGGTATTTCAGTATTTATTTTGAAGCCTTCAGGAAACTCAGATAAAGCAGAACAAGTAAAGGATCCCGACAAGATACCTCTAAGTCAAATAGAAAGTTATGAAACAGAAAATATGGTGGTAATATTACCTTCTATTGATAACCCAGATAAACGAATGAGTTTTACTTTCTATGTAGGTTTTGCGCTAGATAAGAAGAGCAAAGATTTAAAAGATACAAAAACTTTACTTGAAGAAAGCAAAGGCTTAATAAAATCTAGAATTTCAGCATTGTTAAGTGATAAATATTCAGAAGATATGTTAAAGCAAGATACTCAACAAGTGCTTTCTGATGAGATATTTGATATGATGATTGAAATGTTAGATACAGACGCTCTTGTAGAAGTATATATTAGAGATTTCCTATATAGATAAATTAATACACTTACTGTAGGAGGTGAGGATATGGGTGAAGTCTTATCACAACACGAAATTGATGATTTGTTGAATGCATTGAATACTGGTGAATTAGACGTAGATGAATATCGTTCTAATGCTAATGAAAAACAAATTAAAGATTATGATTTTGCTAGACCATCAAAATTTTCAAAAGAACAGCTAAGAACATTAGAAATTATTTTTGAACATTATGCAAGATTAATTTCTACGACTTTACCTGCATACTTAAGAACTGCGACGCAAGTGGATGTTGTAAACTCCGAAGCAATTTCGTATTCTGAGTTTGCAAATGCATTATCAAATCCTATATTGTTAGGAGTTGTTGATTTTTCACCATTAAAGGGGTCATTTGTTGTTGATTTATCAGTAAATATAGGGTATGCTATTATTGATAGATTGCTTGGTGGAAAGGGAGAACCACTTGATAGAGAGAGAGATTTTTCAGAGATAGAAGTACTATTGATTGAAAAAATATTAGTTATTTGTTTACAAAATATGAGAGAGCCATGGAAGAATGTTGTAGAATTATCTCCTAGATTAGAGAAGATAGAAACTAATTCACAATTTGCTCAGGTAATATCTCCAACTGATGTAGTTGCCCTTATTACATTAAGTATAAAAATAGGTCCAGTAGAAGGCTTAATGAATTTTTGTATACCATATTTATGTTTAGAACCAATTATGGACAAGTTAAATACGAAATATTGGTTCTCAACAATACAAAATACCAATGAAGAATTATATAAAGAAATCATTGAACATCAAATAGATAATGTTAAAATACCAATAAAAGCAGTTCTTGGTCAATCTAGTATTTCAGTAAATGATTTTGTTAATCTTCAAAAAGGAGATATTATTAAACTTAACAATAAAGTAGATTCTGAAATGGAAGTCTACGTAGGTAATATCAAAAAGTTCAAAGGAAAACCTGGTGTTTTTAATCATAAAAATGCTATAAAAATAACTTCTATTATTAGGGAGGAGGAATAAGCAATGGATGAAATGTTATCTCAAGAGGAAATAAATGCCCTTTTACAGGGATTAGATGATACAAGTAGCAGTAGTGAAGGAACTGAGTATCAATTAAATGATGCTGAGAAAGATGCAATTGGTGAAATATCAAATATAAGTATGGGTACTGCTGCAACAACATTATTTTCTTTAGTTAATCAAAAAGTTGTAATTACTACACCAACAGTTTCAGTTTCTAACTGGAAAGATCTATCTAAAGATTTTGTTAAGCCATGTGTTGCTATTCAAATTGTATATAAAGAAGGATTAGAAGGAACTAATTTATTAATGCTTCACGAAGATGATGTGAAAATTATTGCAGATTTAATGATGGGTGGTGAAGGTAAAATTACAGATTCACCATTATCAGATCTTCATCTTAGCGCAATAAGTGAAGCTATGAATCAAATGATAGGTTCAGCAGCAACTTCCATGTCTTCTATGTTTGCTAAGAAAATAGATATTAATCCTCCTTCATCAAATATTGTGGATTTCGATGTAGAAGAATCAGAAGAATTTGCTGAATTTCTTAATAAAGAATTCCTTAAGGTATCTTTTAAGATGCAAATAGGTGATTTGGTTGATAGTGAAATGATGCAGTTATACCCAATGGAATTTGCAAAAGACATATATGAGAATTTTATGGCTTGTCAAGAAGAAGCAGCGGCAGAAGAAGAGACAGAAAAAGAAATACCAGTAGAAAAACCTGTTGAACCTACTCCTAACAAGCAGATGTCTAATCAAAGAATGCAAATGCCTAACCAAATGAGTGGATATAGTAATATGTATAATCAGGGTTCGGAAAATCAATTTAGAAATATTGATGTGCAGCAGGCTCAATTCCAGGATTTTGATATTAATGCTGTAATGCAACAAAAAGAAAATATTGATTTAATAATGGATGTACCATTAGAGGTTACTGTTGAGCTAGGAAGAACTAGTAAACCAATTAAAGAAATACTAGAATTTGCACCTGGAACAATAATTGAGCTTAAAAAACTAGCCGGCGAACCAATTGATGTATTAGTCAATGGAAAAAATGTTGCAAAAGGTGAAGTAGTTGTTATTGATGAAAATTTTGGTATCAGAATCACCGATATCATTAAAAACAACCACCAAAGCCTAATTAATTAATATTATTAAGAGGAGAGATTTCTATGGGAAAGAATATTTTAATCGTTGATGACGCTGCTTTTATGAGAATGATGATAAAGGACATTTTAACCAAGAATGGTTATAATGTTGTTGGAGAAGCTGAAAATGGAATAAAAGCTGTTGAAAAATATAATGAATTTAAACCTGATTTAGTAATTATGGATATCACAATGCCTGAGATGGATGGTATTGAGGCTGTTAAAACTATCAAAGGAAATGATAGTAATGCTGTAATAATAATGTGTTCTGCAATGGGACAACAAGCTATGGTTATTGAATCTATACAAGCTGGAGCAAAAGATTTTATCGTTAAGCCTTTCCAGGCGGAGCGTGTTATTGAAGCTGTTTCAAAAGTTATAGGATAATCATATGACTGCATATTATCTATATTCAGGACAAAGTGAATGGTGGCAAGTTATAGTTTTATTGGTATTATTTATTTTAGTATTAGTTGGAGCTTATTATGTAACAAGGGTATTTGGAAGATTTCAGATTAAAAAAGGGTCTAGCCAAAATATACATCAGCTTGAGTCTATTTCAGTTGGGCCTCAAAAATTCATTCAATTAATAAAAATTGGTGATGAATATATCTTGATAGGTATTACTAAAGATAAGATTACATTTCTTAAAGAGATAGATAAAGACAATATTGATTTAAGTAAATATAATAAAGAGAAGATTGCTCAAGTTACTCCATTTAACAAGCAACTTGAGAAATTTCTAGGTAAGAAATAAAATGTACATAATGGAGTAGATTTAATGAGGCATATTAAATTAAAACACATAAAACAGATATCAAAAATTATTTTATTAGTAAGTATTATCTATATTGTTACTTCATTTAACAATACTAAAGTATTTGCTACTGCTGATAGTCCAATTCCTTTTTCTATTGATTTTAATGTTAGTGCAGCAGAGAACGGAAAGGATGTGGTTAGCAGTTTACAAATTTTATTTATATTAACTTTAATTGCATTAGCACCTTCTATTTTAGTAATGATGACATCATTTACTAGAATAATAGTTGTTTTACACTTTGTACGATCGGCACTTGCTACTCAACAAACGCCGCCTAATCAAGTACTGGTAGGGTTAGCATTATTTATTACATTGTTTGTTATGGCACCAGTAATGTCCGATGTTAATGAAACAGCATTACAACCTTATTCGGCGGGAGAGATATCCCAAGATGAAGCTATTAAAAAAGGGTTGGAGCCTATAAGAAAATTTATGCTGAATCAAGTAAATGATAAAGATTTGGCGCTGTTTTTAGATATTGCAGAGAGTAGAAGTGTTACTGAAATCGAAGATATTCCAACAAGCGTTCTAATTCCTGCTTTTATTATTAGTGAACTAAGAGCTGCTTTTATTATTGGATTTTTAATATATATACCATTTATAGTTATAGATATGGTTGTAGCATCTACACTGATGTCAATGGGTATGATGATGCTTCCGCCAGTTATGATTTCATTACCTTTTAAATTATTACTTTTTATACTTGCAGATGGATGGAATTTAATTATTGGTGAATTAGTTAAAACCATTAGACTATGATGAATGTTTTTGGCGTAATATCGAAAGGATGGTTGTAGTATGAACCAAGATATGATTATAGATGTAGCTAGGGAAGCTTTACTAACAGTTATAAGTGTAGCAGGCCCATTGTTATTATTGGCTTTGACAGTGGGATTATTAGTAAGTATATTTCAAACGGTTACATCTATACAAGAGCCTACATTAGCTTTTGTACCTAAAATATTAGCTGTATTTCTTGGATTGGTTTTATTTGGACCTTGGATGCTTAATAAACTTTTAACACTAATTACAAGTTTATACTCTAAGTTTGGTTCATTTATAATTAATTAGGAGATTTGCTATGGAGTTACTATTAAACGATCCTTTTACATATTTAGATATATTTTTACTTATATTTGTTAGAATGATTAGCTTTTTTATATCAGTACCTTTGTTTGGTATTAGAACCATTCCTAAGACAGCCAAGATAACTATGGCATTTTTCATGGCTGTTATTATTATAAATCTAAATCCTATGGAGATAGATGTTACAAGTGCTAGTGTTGTACCTTATGCATTACTAGTCGTTAAGGAATTCATAGTAGGATGGCTTATAGGTTTTGGAGCTTATTTGGCTTTTTCTATTATAACTTTAGCTGGACAATTAATAGACTATCAAATTGGATTTACAATGGTTAATGTTTTTGACCCATTAAGCCAGATTCAGTTAACAATTACAGGTAATCTATATTACTATTTATTATTATTGATGATGTTAGCAACAAATACACATTTTTTTCTCATAAAAGCGTTAACAGAAAGTTTTAAATGGATACCACTGGGAAAAGCAGTAATTAGACCTGGCTTATATACATCTGTTCTATCATTTTTTACAGAGTACTTTGTCATAGCTCTAAAAATAGCTGCTCCTATGATTGGCGTTATGCTTATAATAAACGTAGTACTAGGTATATTAGCTAGGGCTACACCACAAATGAATATGTTCGTTATCGGACTTCCACTTAAGTTAATGGTAGGATTAGTTGTTTTATTAATTACTTTATCGGTATTTCCAAATGTAAGTGGGTGGATATTTGATAGGATGTTAAGTTTTGTTGATTTGATTATAAAAGGAATGAGTTCATAATATGGCCTATTTTCTGGAAAAAAAAGTGATTATAGCTTATAATCTTCAATTTTTTGCTGGAAGTAATGATGGTGGAGAAAAAACTGAAAAACCAACAGAACGTAAAAGGACAAAAGCTAGAGAAGAAGGACAAGTTGCAAAAAGCATGGAAGTTACAACTGCACTTATGTTAGTAATAATGTTTTCTGCGATTAAGTTATTTACTCCTTATATATATGAAAAACTACAGAATATGTATAAACATGTATACTCTAAATTTAAACTAGCCACTGATGAGTTAACTATAAATTTTGCTGTAGAAATAGTTAAATACACTCTTACTGGTATATTAGAAATCTTACTTCCTTTTTTTGCTATTGTAGTGGCAATTGGTTTAGTTGGTAATTTCCTTCAAGTTGGATGGAAACCATCAGCAAAAACAATGAAGCCGAAATTCAATAAATTAAGTCCTTTACAAGGTTTTAAAAGACTTTTTTCATTACGTTCACTGATGGAATTGTTAAAGGCATTGCTTAAGATAAGTATAATTATAGTTATTGTTTACTTCAGTATCAAAGGGAAAGAAGATCTTATACTATTAGTATATGATTTATCTTTGCTTGATGGATTAAAACTGATGACTGATTTAGCTCTTGATATTGGTATTAAGGTAGGGGCATTTTATATTATTGTTGCTGTAGTTGATTATATATATCAAAGATATTCTTTGGAAAAACAATTGAAAATGACAAAACAAGAAGTTAAACAGGAGTATAAAGAAACAGAAGGTAATCCAGAAATCAAATCAAAAATTCGTCAGAAAATGCGAGAGGCTTCAATGAAGAGAATGATGCAAGATTTACCTAATGCAGATGTAATTATTACGAATCCAACGCATTTTGCTGTTGCTATAAAATATGATAGTGAAGAGTCGTTAGCCCCTGTGGTAATAGCAAAGGGTGTTGATATATTAGCAGCAAAGATTAAAAGTGTAGCTATTGATAATGATATAGAAATTGTTGAGAATAAACCGTTAGCTAGGACTTTGTATTATACAGTTGATATAGGTAACGAAATACCTGCAGAGTTATATCAGACTGTAGCAGAGGTATTAGCATTTGTTTACAATCTTAAGAAAAATAAGGAGGGCTAGGCATTATGAAGATAAAAGTCGGGGACATTGCATTAGGACTATTTGTTATTCTTGCTATTGTTATAATGATAGTGCCAATGAACACTCTCCTACTAGACATATTAATCACACTTAATATTACATTAGCATTAATTATATTATTTAATGCTTTATTTGCACAAGAAGCATTGAATATGTCTTCTTTTCCAACAATACTGCTTTTTATTACTATCTATCGTTTATCATTGAACCTTTCTTCTACAAGGTCAATACTTACTAGTGGTGAAGCTGGTGATGTTATTGAAACATTTGGTAGATTTGTTGGTGGAGATGATATTGTTGTAGGAATAGTTATGTTCATTATATTAATTATTGTTCAATTTCTTGTTATAACCAAAGGTTCAGAGAGAGTATCAGAAGTATCCGCAAGATTCACTTTGGATGCTATGCCTGGTAAACAGATGGCTATAGATGCAGATCTAAACTCTGGACTTATAGATGAGATGCAGGCTAAGGAAAGAAGAACAAAAATTCAGGATGAAGCATCCTTCTATGGGGCAATGGATGGTGCTAGTAAATATGTAAAAGGTGATGCAATAACAGGTTTGATTATTACATTTATCAATATTGTAGGTGGTTTAGTCATTGGTAGTACTAGAGGAGGTCTTAGTATAAATGAAGCCTTCCAAAAGTATACAATCCTTACAATCGGAGATGGACTTGTAAGCCAGATTCCAGCTCTATTAATATCTTTGGCGACAGGTATATTAGTTACAAAAGTTTCCAAAGAGGCAGAAGTTGGAGACCAGTTAATGCAACAACTGTTCTCACTTCCAAAAGTATTATATTTTAGTGGAAGTGTATTGGTGTTTTTAGGTATTTTTACACCACTTCCTTTTTTAATAGTTTCTGTAGCAGGTATTTTAGCAATTGTATCAGCTTGGAAAATGCAGAACAATATGCAAATTCAGGCAGTGGATCAAGAAATATCTACTGAGGATATTGAAGCGGAAGAGATTAGAAAACCAGAGAATGTTGTTTCTTTATTACAAGTTGACCCTATAGAGCTTGAATTTGGTTATGGTATTATTCCGCTAGCCGATGTAAATCAAGGTGGAGATTTATTAGATAGAGTAGTAATGATTAGACGTCAGATAGCTCTTGAACTTGGAACTATCGTTCCTATCATAAGACTAAGGGATAATATACAGTTAAACCCTAATCAATATATAATTAAAATAAAAGGAATTAAAGTTGCTGAAGGTGAAATTATTTTTGATCACTATATGGCAATGAATCCAGGTTTTGTTGAAGAAGAATTAGACGGAATAGAAACAGTTGAACCTGCATTTAATCTACCAGCCTTATGGATAACTGAAAACCAAAGAGAAAGAGCAGAAACTATTGGGTATACAGTAGTTGATCCCCCATCAATTATTGCTACTCATCTTACTGAAGTAATTAAGAAACATCTTGATGAACTTATGACAAGACAAGATGTACAGACTCTAATAAATAATGTCAAAGAAAGTAACCCTACATTAGTTGATGAATTGGTACCAAAATTACTTAGCGTAGGTGAAGTACAAAAAGTTCTTATGAACCTATTGAATGAAGGAGTTTCAATAAGGGATTTGGTTACTATCTTTGAGACATTAGCTGATAATGCTATTACCAACAGAGATACTGATATATTAACTGAATATGTTAGACAAAGTCTAAAACGGGCGATATCATCCACATTTTTTGATGAAAGCGAAAGTAATAGTGTAATTACTTTGGACCCAGGTTTAGAGCAAAAGATAATGGATAGTGTAAAGAATACAGAACAAGGTACATATTTGGCGTTAGATCCAGAAATTACTGCTAAGATATTTAATTCTGTTGAGCAAGAAACCAATAAATTAAGTTCAATAGGTCGTACCCCTATATTATTAACTTCTCCTATTGTAAGAATTTATTTTAGACGCCTTACAGAAGAGCAATATCCAGATTTGATTATATTATCTTACAATGAATTGGATGCTAATGCAGAAATACAATCAGTAGGGATGGTGAGTATTGGTTGAAAATAAAGCAATTTGAAGCAAATACAGAAAAAGAAGCTATGTTACAGGTCAAAGAAGAATTTGGAAAAGAAGCTTTAATAGTAAGTGTAAAAAACATTAAGCCAAAAGGTATTTTTAAGTTATTTAAACATCCATGTGTTCAAGTTACAGCGGCTCTTGAAGATAAAGAAGCTGCTGCAGCGAATGAAAAACAAATTATGGACAAAAAAGTATTAGAAACAGAAGAAAAATATGATAATATATATCATTCAAAGTCCATAGAAAATATTGAAGATAAACTTAATAAACTTGAACAGATTATTAGAAATGGTGAAAAAGATAATAATCTAATCATTGAAAAAGAGCAAGTATCTGAAAAAAACATACCGTTGATAAATTTGATATATAGTCAGTTAATTAAGAATGAAGTCAATGAAAAAGTTGCGAACAAAATAATGTTTGGCTTAAATGAGTCTTTATCAAAAGGTAATATAAAGATGAATGATTTGGTTTCAATAATATATAAAAGGATAATAAATGAATTAGGTGATATTGAAACGGTTGATTTCAGCGGTACAGGACCTAAGATTATTACTTTTATTGGTCCTACAGGAGTTGGTAAAACAACAACAATAGCAAAACTCGCATCTTACTTTGCACTGAATAATGATAAAAGTATCGGATTGATAACTGCTGATACATATAGAATTGCTGCAGTTGAACAATTAAGAACTTTTGCAAAAATATTGAATATACCTGTTGAAGTGGTTTATAATAATGAAGATATAAAATCATCCATAAAAAGATTTGAGGATAAAGATTTAATAATCATTGATACAGCAGGCAGATCTCATAAAAATAGTGAAAAATTAGACGATATGGAAGAACTATTGAGTCTTATTCCTAGAAATGAAGTATACTTAGTCTTAAGTGTTACAACTAAATATAAAGATTTAATAAGTATTGCTGAGAGTTATATGAATATAACAGATTTTAAAGTTATCTTTACTAAATTAGATGAGTCAATATGTGTAGGTAACATACTTAATTTTAGGTATAAGTTAGGAGTAAAGTTATCCTATGTGACATTTGGACAGAATGTACCTGATGATATAACAGAAGTTAATCCACATAACATTGCAAAAAGTTTATTAGGGGGACAAGGATAACTATGGATCAAGCTATTAACTTACGGAATATGATGAGAAAAAAGCAGTCATTCAGTAATAAAAGTTCTTCTAAAGTAATAACTGTAACTAGCGGAAAAGGTGGAGTAGGCAAATCTAATGTATCAGTTAACCTAGCGATTAATTTCAAGAAAATGGGTAAGAGGGTCGTTATATTTGATGCAGATTTCGGACTTGCTAACATAGAAGTTATATTTGGGATTATACCTAAACACAACCTTTTTGATTTGATCTATAATGGTATGAGTATAGAAGAGGTTTTAACTTCAGGTCCCCTTGGAATAGAATTCATATCAGGTGGTTCAGGAGTGCAAGAGTTAATTAATTTATCCAAAGACCAATTGAATTTCTTGAATGAAAAATTACTGGAACTAGACCATTTAGCAGATATCATAATAATTGATACAGGTGCAGGTATATCAGATTCAGTATTAGATTTTATCGTTTCTTCTAATGAAGTTATTTTGGTAACTACACCAGAACCAACTTCAATAACTGACGCTTATGCTGTATTAAAAGCACTGAAAAATAGAAAAAGAGAGGATTACAAATCTACAGATATTAACTTATTAGTTAATAGAGTGTCCAGCGAATCTGAAGGACTAGAAATATACAATAAACTTAATAAGGTTACCAATAAATTTTTAGGTATAGGATTAAATAATATAGGGTTTTTGCCACAAGATAGTTACTTAACAAAAGCAGTTATCCAACAAAAACCTGTATCTATATTATATCCCAGATCAAAAGTATCAAAAGCTTTTGAAGTTATAGCTGACAACTTATTGAACCATAGCACTTATAAAGCTAAACAAGATGTTGGACTTAGAAGTGTTTTTAATAATTTAATGAAATTTAAAAAGTACAAATAAGGTGGTAAATATGATACACAAAGCATTAGCATTAGGAGATAAGGTTGAAGTATCAAGATTGAAATTTAATACAAATGAAACTTATAAAAATGAGAAAGTATATGTTAGTATAATACAAGATATTAATGACGATGAAATAATAATATCTGCTCCAGTTGAAAATGGAAAGATTATTCCTCTAGAGGTAGGAGCATCTTATATCTTATCTATATATACTAAAGGTGGATTATATAAATGTAAGTCTTCAGTTAAGAATAGGTATAAGAAACAAGAGTTGCATTTGATTACAATGGAAGTTAAATCTGCAATGGAGAAAAGCCAAAGAAGACAATATTTTAGATTGGAATGCATTCTTTCTATTCTTTTTGCAGATATAAATGAGGATACATGGAGTGAAGGACTAATTGTAGATATAAGTGGCGGGGGGCTAAGATTTACCTCAAAAATGAAGATGGATGCTGGTTCTACATTAAAATGTAAACTAAACTTAAACAGTAACAACAAAGCAGATACTATAGAACTTAAAGGTAATGTTATATTATCTGATATAGTAGACTTTGAGACAATGAAATATGAAACAAGAATTATGTTTGATGATATTTCAAATGAGGACAGAGAAAAGATAATTAAATTTATCTTTGAAGAAGAGCGTAAGAGACGAAAGCGAAAAAAAGGACTGTGATGATATGGGCATAATGAAGAAAAAAATACTTATTATTGATGACTCTGCATTCATGAGAAGAGTTATATCTGATATAATTAAAAGTGATTCTAGGTGTGAAGTAATAGGAACTGCAAAAAATGGAAAAGAAGGGATTGTAAAGATAAAAGAGTTAAATCCAGATGTTGTAACCCTTGATATTGAAATGCCAATTATGAATGGTTTACAGATGTTAGAGCAACTAAAAGCTCTTAACCTTAATGTTCCAGTAATTGTAATGAGTACTTTAGCTATTGAAGGAAGAGAAGAGACTATTAAAGCACTTGAACTTGGAGCAATCGATTTTGTTACTAAACCTCAAAACATATTTAAAGTCAATACAGAGGAAATGAAAAATAGTTTAGTTGAAAAATTATTAATGGCAGTTAATATTAATAATTCTGGAATATCTCAATTAAAACCTATTGAGACAATTGAAAAAAGGACAAAACCATTCATTCAAGCTAGGAGAAAAGGCTGTTTATGTAAAAATAAAATAGTTGCTATTGGTTGTTCAACTGGCGGACCTAGGGCTCTTCAATATGTCTTACCATATTTACCTAGTAATCTAGATGCAGGAATTATTATTGTACAACATATGCCAGCAGGATTTACAAAGTCTCTAGCTGACCGACTTAATCAATTAAGTGATATACACATTAAAGAGGCTGAAGATGGTGATGTGATTGAAAATGGTACAGCATATATTGCACCAGGTAATTACCATATGAAGGTAATTCAAGATAATAATTGCAAGATGATTATAAGATTATCGAAAGATGAACCTCTTAGAGGACATAGGCCAGCTGTAGATGTTATGATGAATTCTTTAGTTGACATTAATATCAAAGATCTTACAGGTGTAATCATGACAGGTATGGGAAGTGATGGAACAGAAGGTCTTGTTAATCTTAAAAAAAGCCATAAGATTCATATAATCGCCCAAAATGAAGAAACATGTGTTGTATATGGAATGCCTAAAGCTGTTGTTGCTAAGGGTATTGCTGATGAAATAGTACCATTAGAATCAATATCAGACTCAATACTTAAGAAAGTGGGGGTACTTTAATGGATATAAGCCAATATCTAGAAATATTTATCGAAGAATCAAAGGAACATTTACAAAGTTTAAATGAATCGTTATTGGAACTTGAAAAAAACACAGATAACGTAGAATTAATTAATGAAGTTTTTAGAGTTGCTCATACTTTGAAAGGTATGGCTGCTACAATGGGGTATAAACGGATGCAGAAGTTAACACATGATATGGAAAATGTGTTATCTGAAATTAGGAATGGAAGCATTAAAGTAGAAGCTAATCTACTAGACGTACTATTTCAATGTCTAGATGCATTAGAACAATATGTTGATTTAATTGTTGAATCTGGTTCAGAAGGAGACAATGATAATCAAAATATTATTGATAAACTTAATATGATATTGAATAATGAGATTCACGAATCTGATACTACTAATAATACAGAGAGTACTAATGATACATCTGTGAAAGAAGAATCATTATCAGATTCAGAAAAAAGGAAACATCTTAATATCAATTTTACTGATTTTGAAAAAAATGCAATCAGTAAAGCTTATGAAGAAGATTTTAAGGTGTATGGAATAACTATCTATATTAGTGAAAGTTGTGTTCTAAAATCAGCTAGAGCTTTTATTGTATTTAGAACCCTTGAAAAATTAGGACAAGTTATAAAGTCATATCCTGCAGTTCAAGACATTGAAGATGAAAAATTTGATACTAATTTCTCTACCTTCATAGTAACTAAAGAGGATTCTTCTAATATAATAAAAGAATTAAGTTCTATTGCTGAAGTTACAGAAGTGTTAACTGATGAAGTAAATATCCCTGAACAAAAACAAGAGGTTGTAGATCAACAAACTAATGTAGCAGGTAATGATAAAAAAACTAATAAAGAGAAAAATACTTCTAATAAAACCAATTTGTCAAAGCCAAAAACAAATAGAACTGTAAGAGTAGATATAGAAAGACTTGATACTCTTATGAATTTGGTAAGTGAGCTTATTATTATAAAAAATGGTTTAGAAACTATAGAATTAAAAAATACCAGCCAGAATTTTAATGAACAAATAGAATATCTGGAAAGGATAACTACTAATTTACATGATGCTGTTATGAAAGTCAGAATGGTTCCAATAGAACGTGTATTTAATCGTTTCCCAAGACTGATTCGTGACTTATCCAGAAAACTTAATAAAAAGATTGAATTACATATGTCTGGTGAAGAAACTGAACTTGATAGAACAGTTATAGATGAGATAGGTGATCCTTTAGTTCATTTATTAAGAAATGCAGGAGATCATGGATTAGAGACTCCAGATGTAAGGGTGAAAGCTGGCAAAGACCCAGTAGGTAATATTGACCTTAGAGCCTATCAAGATGGAAATAATGTAATTATTGAAGTTAACGATGATGGTAATGGTATTGATGTAAATAAGATTAAAAATAAAGCTATAAGTAATGGTGTTCTATCAGCAGAACAAGCTGATAGTATGAACGACCAAGAGATCATTGAATTATTATTCAGACCAAGCTTCAGTACTGCAGAAAAAATATCAGATGTATCTGGCAGGGGTGTAGGTCTAGACGTAGTTAAGACTAAAATAGAGGCTCTTGGTGGTGATATTGAAGTTAAGACAGAACTTAATAAGGGCAGTAAGTTTATTATTAGACTACCTCTTACACTTGCTATTATACAAGCTCTTATGGTTAATCTTGGTGAAGAAAAATATGCAATACCTCTAAACACTATTCAAAATATAGAGGATGTATTAATTTCTGATATCAAATATATTCAAAATCAAGAAGTCATTAATCTTAGAGGTCATGTAATACCAATTATAAGGCTACATGATAAATTAGATATTCCAAGTGTTGATGCCGAAAAAGATTCTTTAACAGTAGTTATTGTAAATAAAGGAGAAAAACAAG
The DNA here is from genome assembly GCF_036985595.1 of Vallitalea maricola. NCBI lineage: Bacteria > Bacillati > Bacillota > Clostridia > Lachnospirales > Vallitaleaceae > Vallitalea > Vallitalea maricola. The sequence continues at coordinate 20,913 of NZ_BTPU01000029.1, forward strand.
CAGGAATAGTAGTTGATTCTCTGATTGGACAACAAGAGATAGTAATTAAAACACTAGGTAAATATTTAACTAATATCAAATTGATTGCTGGAGCTACTATACTTGGTGATGGTGAGGTTGCATTAATTTTGGATGTCAATTCATTAGTATAATAGGAGGGCCTAAAATGGAAGAAAATAAAAATCAAGAGTTAATACAATTTATAGTTGCAAAAATTGGTCATGAGCAATACGGAGTTAATATACAATTTGTACATAATATTGAAAGAATGTTAAAAGTTACCAGGGTTCCAAAAGCGCCATACTATATAAAAGGTGTTATTAATTTAAGAGGAGATATTATTCCTGTAATGAGTTTAAGGTTGAAATTTGGGCTAGAACCAGATGAGTATACTAATAACACAAGAATTATTATAGTAAAATTAGATGGTAATCCAATGGGACTAATTGTTGATGAAGTAAAAGAAGTCATAAACTTGACTGAAGAAGATATTGAAAAAATATCAAAAGATTCCAGTGACGAGAGATCAAATTATGTTCAAGGTGTTGGTAAGATAGGAAAAGAATTAGTAACACTACTTAATATTGATGGCTTAATAAATACTAATGATTAAACGACTAAACTGACTAGATATAATAGACTAAAAATGAGTGTTTCATGTCTTATGTGAAGGGATTGGATATTTTAATGGATAATATTAATATTGATACTTTAGATAATATACAGCTGGATGTTTTAAGAGAACTTGGTAATATTGGGGCAGGTAATGCTACAACTGCTCTCTCTCAAATGATTAACAAAAAAATTGATATGGGAGTACCTAAGGTTAATATATCTGAATTCAAGGAGCTATCAGAGGTATTAGGCGGTGCTGAAAATCAAGTTGTTGGAATACTTCTTAATGTTGAAGGTGAAATCAATGGAATGATGATGTTTGTACTTGAAAAGGTATCTGCACATAATTTAGTTAATATTCTTATGGGAAAAGAGTTAAATACATTTGAAGATTTTACTGAAATAGATTTATCCGCTTTAAAAGAAATAGGAAATATTATAACTGGTGCATATTTAAATTCATTATCATCATTAACTAATTTAAAAATCATATCATCTATACCATATATGGCTATTGACATGGCTGGAGCAATACTGAGTGTACCTGCTATTGAATTTGGTAAAATTGGGGACAAAGCATTATTAATACAAACAGAATTTGGCGAAGGTGAGGATAAAGTATTCGGCAACTTTATATTGATTCCTGATGTTAAATCCTATGGGACAATATTAAAATCTCTAGGGATAACAGAATAATATATGGAAGAGAAAATAAAGGTTGGGATGGCAGACCTTAATGTCTGTGCTTCCCCAGGTATACTGACAACGCTTGGACTAGGTTCATGTGTAGGTATTGTGCTATATGATCCAATTAAGAAGGTTGGAGGACTTGCACATATTATGCTACCCGATAGTACTCAGATAAAAAACAATAGCAATTTGGCAAAATTTGCAGACACTGGTATAAAAAAATTAATTGATGATATGACTAAATTAGGTGCCAACAAAAATCGACTTGTAGCAAAGTTGGCAGGAGGAGCACAGATGTTCTCATTCAAAAGCAGCAACGATTTAATGAGAATAGGTGAAAGAAATGTTGAAGCATCTGTTAAGATGTTGAAAACGTTAGGAATAAAGATACTTTCACAGGATACAGGTGAAAACTATGGTAGAACAATAGAATTTTATACAGAAAACGGAGATTTATTAATTAAAACAATTGGTAAAGACATAAAAATCATATAAGGATGGTAAGCAACATGGTTAGAAATTTACGTATCATAATAATGCTTATAGCAGGCATTATTGTTTGTATACTAGGTTTAATGAATAGATATGATATCAAAACACTAACTATTACAATGATTATCGTTTTAGCTATATTCTTCATCTTAGGTTCTATCATACAAAAAATAATCAATAGGTTATATGCACAGGTAGATAAGAGAGAAAAAGAAAAGAAGCTTAACGAACTAAATAAAAACTTAGAAGAAATCGATAATAAAGATGACGATAATGAAGAAATAGAAGATGATAATGAACCCGTAGAAGATGATAAAATAGACTAAAAACTTTAACGGAGGCTAAAATGGATGAGAAGAGTAGGGTAATATTATGGCAAAAGTATTCAAAGCAAAAATCATTTGATATAAAAGAAAAGTTAATAATAGAATATGCACAATTGGTTAAGGTTGTAGCTGGAAGACTAAATATGTATCTGGGTAATAATGTTGAATACGAAGACCTTGTAGGTTATGGAGTTTTTGGTCTAATTGATGCAATAGATAAATTTAATTTTGAAAAGGGAGTTAAGTTCGAGACTTATGCCTCACTTAGAATTAGAGGTGCAATATTAGATAATATAAGACGTATGGACTGGATTCCAAGATCACTTAGGAAAAAACAAAAACTAATAGACAATGCTAACTCCAAATTAGAAAATGCTCTAGGGCGATTGGCAACTGATGAGGAGATAGCTTGTGAGCTTGATATAACTCTAAAAGAATATAAAAAGTGGTTGAATCAAACGAAATTATTAACCTTAACATCACTTGAAGAATATATTGAGCAAGGAAGCGAAATTAGAATTGAGCCTATGAACAAATCTAGATACACGCAGCCTGAAAGAGTTGTTGAGAAAAATGAACTTAAGGAAATTCTAGCTGAGGTTATTGATAATTTATTGGAAAACGAAAAGCGGGTTATAGTTTTATACTATTTTGAAGAATTAACGTTAAAAGAAATAAGTCAGATTTTAGGGGTATCTGAGTCAAGGGTATCTCAGATACATACTAAGGCACTAAAAAAATTAAAAATAAAGTTGGGTAATAACATGGAACTTTTAGCAGGTTTCTAGGGGAGTGATAATATGGATACCAATATTTATGATGGATATTTTAATTTATTAAACAAAGAAGATGGTTTGTATATTAAGTTGTTTCCAAGCAAAGATAATGGAAAGAACATAGAACTAGACGACATAGTTACAACTTTGGAGAACAAGAATATTATTAACTTCGATAAAGATCTATTAATCAAAGAATTAAATTCTTTAGAAGAGGTAAAAGAATTCAAAATATCCGATTCTATCATAGAAACAATTAATGAGACTATGGATATAAATGTTTCTATGGATAAATTAAGTGTTTATATTAGATTTTATCCTCCTGTCGGAGAGGGGAAAACTCTATCAAGTGCAGAGATAGCTCAGAAATTGAAAGAGAAAAATATTGTATTTGGAATAGAGTATGAAAAAATCGAATTAACCAGAAAAAATAGGAAATATAATCAAGATATTTTAATAGCAAAAGGATTAAAACCTATAAAAGGAAAAGATGGCAGAATAGAATATCTGTTTGATACAGAGAAAAAATTAAAACCTCATATGAATAATGATGGTACCGTAGATTACCATAAGCTTAATCTTATAACTAACGTTAAAAGTGGTGATGTGTTGGCAAGGTTAATACCAGAAGAAGAGGGGATAATTGGTAAAAATGTATATGGAGATGAAATACAACCACCAAAAGTAAAAGCTAAAAAATTATATTTTGGTAAGAATACAAAAGTAAGAGAGAATACATTATATGCCATAAAAGATGGACAAGTAAAACTTGATGATGGAAAAGTATTAGTTCTAGATTATCTTGAGATTCCTGGTAATGTTGATAATTCTACTGGAGACATTGAATTTTTTGGTACTGTTCTTGTACGTGGCAATGTGCTTACTGGATATACTGTTAAAGCCAAAGGTGATGTTGAAGTTAGCGGCGTAGTTGAAGGTGCACATATTGTTGCTGATGGTAATATTGTTCTCCATAGAGGAATACAAGGTATGGATAGAGGAATAATTGAAGCAAAAGGTAACGTTATGGCTAAATATATTGAAAATAGCAAAGTAACAGCAGGTGGATGCATACACTCTGATGCTATTCTACACAGTGAGGTTTCTTGCAAAGGGAATATTTTAGTAGATGGTAAAAAAGGATTAATATCAGGCGGAACAGTAAGATCAGGTGTAGAAGTCAGTGCTAAAGTAATTGGGTCTCATATGGGCACAGTAACTACCATAGATGTAGGTGTTGACCCGACATATATTGATGAATTTAACGAGTTACAAAAAGATATTAAGCAATTAACAAAAGAAGAACTTAAATTGACTCAGATAATAAATCTGTTGAACAAGAAAAAAAGGATTAGCGGAGATCTTGATGAAGAAAAAAAAGAGATGTTAATATCAGCTACTAGAAGTAAAATATTTGTAAGTAACAAATTAGCTACCAGTAGGAAAAGATACGGTGAGATGGTTGACAATATTGATAATAAGAATATAGGTAAAGTTAAAGTAATAGGTAATATTTATCCTGGTGTCAGGGTATCTATTGGCAATGTGAAATATTATGTAAGAAAAGATATTAAATATTGTGTTATGTATCAAGATGGTGCCGATATAAAAGTTGCAAGTTATAATTAAATTAGAAAGATATAAGAGGAGGTAATACTATGTCAATAAGACCTCTAGATATGCAAGTCATGTTACCTAAGACTCAAGAGATTGCAAATATTAAACATCTTGACCAGCAGAAAGCTAATATAAATCAACACAATATAGCTCATTCCATGGAGAGTAAAGTTGAGAATGAGACTAAAAATGTTGTCAAATCCAATGAAAATGAAAAGGCATACTCCAGACCAGATGCCAAGAAAAAAGGTAATAACAAGTACCAAAATAATAAGAAGAAAAAAGATAATAAAAAAGAAGACTCTGATAAAGGCAAGAAAAATCATGTTGGAAGAACAAAAATAGATATTAGGATATAATCATTAAATGAAGCGTAATATAAAAAATAATAAGAGGTAAACCTACATGGATAACATAAACATACTTGTGATAATTTCTATAATGATAGGAATCATATTTATAATATTGAGTTTTGTATTCAAAGATAAAGCGGAGAAAAATGAAAATGATGATAAAGTTGAAGACCTTGTATCAACTGACGAAGAAGCAGAAAAAATAGACTTCGATAAAGATCAGGTGATGGAAGAGATAAGTAATAAAATCTTAGAGCTGAATGATTATTCTAGCTTTATTAAGCAAGAATTGAATGATAAACATAAGGAATTACTGTTTTTATATCAATTGATAAATGAAAAAGAAAAAAACATGAAGAAACTATCAAATATCAATAATATAAAAAAAGAAGAGAAACACCAGCAGGTTATTGTAGATACTCCAAAACAATTAGATTCAAAAAACATATCAAATGATATAAGAGATAAAAATGATGAGATACATAATCTGCATAGAAATGGATATTCTATAACAGATATAGCAAAAGTTATGGGATTAGGTAGAGGAGAAGTGAAATTAATATTAGAATTGGGTGTAACAAAAGAAAACTAATTAACTTGAGGTGCTTAGATGAATAAACATAAATATTTTTTTAGGGGTGTGGGTATAACTTTAATAATTACTGCATCAATATTTTACTTTGTAGGGTTAAACATCACTAAAAAAACAACAGAAGTCATAACTGACCAGGAAATAATATTAAGAGCCAAAGAACTAGGCATGATGAATAAAGAACAGATGGATGCACAAAAAGAAAAATTGACAGATGAAGAAATAATTGAGAGAGCAACTAGATTAGGTATGGTATTTGAAGATACCGATAAAGTTGACAGTGAAGAAGATGTTATAAACGAAGAAATTGAAAAAGAAATTCAGAAAGAAATTGAAAACGACGAAGAATCACAAGCGAGTGATACTGTTAAGATAAAAATAGAGTATGGAATGGGTTCAGAAGAAGTAGCTGAATTATTGTTTGATAATAAAGTTGTAAATGATACCTTGGAGTTTGACAAATTTTTAATGAAAAATAAATTAGCCCATAAAATAAAGATAGGTACATATGAATTCAAAGTAGACAGTACTTATGAAGAAGTAATGAAAATTTTTACAAATTAGCTTGATTAATGTTTGTTATTGTGGTATACTAGCAATCGTGAAAAAACACGTATTTAGATTTTTAGAAAGGTGCCTAACAGGTATTCTAAGAAGATGAAGAATGCGGAAGAAAAAACCAAAATTATGGAGGTATAACATGAGTGTTATTTCAATGAAACAATTGTTAGAAGCTGGTGTTCATTTCGGACATCAAACAAGAAGATGGAATCCTAAAATGGCTGAGTATATTTATACTGAGAGAAATGGAATTTACATCATTGATTTACAAAAAACAGTAGGTAAAGTAGACGATGCATATAATGCTATTAAAGAAGTAGTAGCAGATGGTGGTAATGTATTGTTTGTTGGTACTAAAAAACAAGCTCAAGATGCAATTAAGATTGAATCAGAACGTTGTGGAATGTTCTATGTTAACCAAAGATGGTTAGGTGGAATGTTAACTAACTTCAAAACTATTCAAGCAAGAATCAGAAGACTTAAGAACTTAGAGAAAATGCAAGAAGATGGTACATTTGAATTATTACCAAAAAAAGAAGTTATTAAGTTAAAACTTGAGATGGAAAAACTTGAAAAGAACCTTGGTGGTATTAAGGAAATGAAAGATATTCCAGATATTATGTTCATAGTTGATCCAAGAAAAGAAAAAATTGCTATCCAAGAAGCTCATATCTTAGGTATACCTATTGTATCAATAGTAGATACAAACTGTGATCCTGAAGAAGTTGATTATGTAATCCCTGGTAATGATGATGCTATTAGAGCGGTTAAGTTGATTGTATCTAAGATGGCAGATGCTGTTATTGAAGCTAACCAAGGAGCACAAGATAATATAGAAGAAGCTGCAAAAGAAGCAGAAGCAAACGAAAAATAGTAATTAATAAAATGCTTCAACCAGCTACTATGGTTGAAGCATTTATTGTATATTTCAAAATATGTATTGAGTATCTTTATTATGTTAATAATTTATAATAGTAAAAACAATGCATTATTGAAATTATAATATATATATGGTATTAAAAAATTGCGATAAAAAGTACGAATATATTAAATTGAATATGGAGGGTGTAAATATGGCAGTAACTGCTAGTATGGTAAAAGAGTTAAGAGAAAGAACTGGTGCTGGAATGATGGATTGTAAAAAAGCACTAGTAGAAAATAATGAAGATATGGAAAAAGCTGTTGAATTCCTAAGAGAAAAAGGATTAGCGAAAGCAGCTAAAAAAGCTGGAAGAATCGCAGCTGAAGGATTAGTAGCAGCATATGTATCAGATGATAATAAAGTTGCTTCAATTGTAGAAGTTAACAGCGAAACTGACTTCGTTGCTAAAAATGATACTTTCAAAAGTTATGTTGCAGATGTTGCAATAGCAGCTTCAAAAACAGAAGCAAAAGATATTGATGGATTCTTAAATGATTCTTGGAACAATGATGAAAGTAAAACTGTTAAAGATGTTTTAACAGAGCAAATAGCAGTAATCGGCGAAAATATGAATATTAGAAGATTTGAAAAATATGTGGCTGATGGAAGTTTTATTACATCTTATATCCATGCTGGAGGAAAAATCGGTGTATTAATAGAAATGACTGGAGAAGCTACTGAAGCTACTTTAGAATGTGCTAAAAACATTGCAATGCAAATTGCTGCTGTATCTCCAAAATATATTTCTAGAGATCAAGTAGATGCTGATTACATTGAAAAAGAAAAAGAAATCTTAAAACAACAAGCTAAGAACGAAAATCCTGACAAGCCAGATAATATCATTGAAAAAATGATTATTGGTCGTGTTAATAAAATGATGAAGGAAATCTGCTTATTAGATCAACAATATGTAAAAGATGGCGACTTAAATGTTTCTAAATACATTGCTTCAGTTGCAAAAGAAACTGGAGTAGAATTATCAGTTAAGAGATATGTACGTTTCCAAACTGGTGAAGGTTTAGAAAAAAGAGAAGAAAACTTTGCTGAAGAAGTTGCTAAGCAAATGCAATAATATGAATTTTCATATGTAAGTTAAATAAAAGGAAACACTTAGTGTTTCCTTTTTTTAAAGAAATGAATATTTTATACTAGTAAAAATTACTAGTTTGTGATAAATTAATAGATAGAGGTGTTTTTATATGTCAAAGTATAACAGAGTGTTGCTAAAATTAAGCGGAGAAGCTCTTTCTGGTGGAAAAGGCACAGGATTCGATGAAAAAACAGTATTAATGGTAGCTAACCAAATTAAAGATATAGTAAGTAAAGGTAATCAAGTGGCTATAGTAATTGGTGGAGGTAACTTCTGGAGAGGTAGAAGCAGCAGGGATATGGATAGAACTAAATCAGACCAAATTGGGATGATGGCTACAATTATGAATTCATTGTATATGGCAGAAATACTTAGAACCCTAGGCATGAAAAGCGTTGTACAAACACCTTTTAAAGTAGGAACTGTGACAGAAGAATTTTCTAAAGACAAAGCACTAGAACATTTAACAAATAATGAGGTTGTTCTATTTGCAGGAGGTACGGGACATCCATATTTTTCAACAGATACAGCAGCAGCCTTACGAGCTATTGAAACTGAATGTGATGTTATATTGCTTGCCAAAAATATTGACGGTGTATACGATTGTGACCCAAATCAGAACGCGAATGCTAAGAAATATGATAAATTAACTTATAATAATGTAGTTTCAAAAGGATTAAATGTCATTGATATGACAGCTGCGATAATGTGTATGGAACAAAATGTTCCAATGCTTGTATTTTCTTTAGCTGAAGAAGACAGCATTAAGAATGCTATGGAAGATAACATAAAAGGTACATTTATAACAGTATAAGTTATACCCATAAATAGTCAATATCCTGCTATTTATATAGTATAACTAATGAAAATAATAGGAGGAGATAAAATGTTAGAAGAAATTAAAAAATACGAAGAGAAAATGCAAAAAACGATTAAAGCATTAGAGAATGATTATAATTCAATTAGAGCTGGAAGAGCTAATCCACATGTACTTGATAAAATTACTGTTGAATATTATGGACAGGCAACACCTCTTCAACAAGTAGGAAATGTTTCTGTTCCAGAACCTAGAATGATTCAAATACAACCATGGGACACTAGTATGATGAAAGAAATTGAAAAAGCAATACTTGCATCTGATGTAGGAATTACTCCTAACAATGACGGTAAAGTGATAAGATTAGTATTTCCAGAACTTACTGAAGAAAGAAGAAAGTCTCTGACTAAAGATGTTAAGAAAAAAGGTGAAGAAGCTAAAATAGCTGTTAGAAATATTAGAAGAGATGCTTTAGACAAATTTAAAAAACAGCTTAAGAATCATGAAATAACAGAAGATGATTTGAAAGATTACGAAACTGATATGCAAAAATTAACAGATAAATATGTAAAAGATATAGATGTACATGTAGATAATAAGACTAAAGAAATATTAACAGTTTAGAGACTGTTTTGGTTTGCCCCTCTATATGAGGGGTTGTTTTTAATCTTATGGAAAGTCTTACTTTTTATGTATATGAAATAGAAAAGATTCTTTTGAATGAGAGGAATTGTTGTTTATGGTAGTTGACAATAACTATAATGTTCCAAGACATGTAGCAATTATAATGGATGGTAATGGTAGATGGGCAATGGCTAAAGGAAAAAAAAGACAATACGGTCATAGACAAGGTTCTAAAACATTAGAAACTATTTGTAAGCAAGCTTATGATATAGGTATAGAGTATATAACGGTATATGCTTTTTCCACTGAAAATTGGTCAAGACCAAAAGAAGAGATAGATAATTTGATGAATTTGTTAAGACAGTATTTAAAAAGTAGTTTGAAAAATGCTAGCAGAGATAATATAAAAGTGAGAGTAATAGGGGATAAAAATGGATTAGATGACGATATTATCACTAGTATTGAAAGATTAGAAGATGGATCAAAAAACAATACAGGATTACAATTACAGATTGCACTGAATTATGGTGGACGTGATGAAATTGTAAGAATGACAAAAAGGATAATTTCTGACTTTGAAAATAATAACATTAATATAAATACCATTAATCAAAAAACAATAGAGGAGTATCTTGATACAAAAGATATACCTGACCCAGATCTACTAATAAGAACAAGTGGTGAAATGAGAATAAGTAACTTCTTGCTTTGGCAATTAGCATATACAGAGTTTTACTTTGTTCAAAAACATTGGCCAGACTTTACTATTGAAGATTTGAAAGATGCTATAGCGTATTATAGTAATATTGAACGAAGGTATGGCAAAGTCAAAGAATAATAGAAAGAAGGGAATGGGTACAATGAAAACGAGAATAGTATCATCTATTATAGCGTTACCTATATTATTGATTCCTTTGATATTTGGAGGTAAAATACTAATACTTGTATTATTTTTAGTATCATTGCTAGGTCTTTATGAGTTTTATAGAGCTTATAAAATTGATTGCTTAGGGCTTAAACTATTTGGATATATAGCATCGCTGATATATTATTTATTATTGATATTTGATAGAGGTGAATACTTTGGAGAATTTTATGGTATATTCTTCTTAATATTATTAATAAGTTATGTATTTGTTTATCCAAAATATAATTTAAAAGATATTATGACTATTTTTATTGGTTTTTTCTATGTAGTTTATCTTTTATCATATATTTTGTTAGTAAGAAGCAATGAGGCTTATGGTTCATGGTTGATATGGTTAATATTTATTGTTGCTTTTGGGAGTGATACGGTAGCATATTTTGTTGGAGTTAATTTTGGTAAGCATAGGTTAGCAGAAAAGCTGAGTCCTAAAAAAAGTGTTGAAGGTTCTATTGGTGGTATTATTGGGGCTATGATATTTTCAGTTATTTATGGTATCATATTACTTAATATTGGTGAGTTAACAGATCCTGTGAAACTAATACCTTTTATATTTATTGGAGGAATTGGTTCTGTATTATCACAGATAGGGGATTTAGCTGCATCAGCTATGAAAAGACAAAACAACATAAAAGATTTTGGTACTATTATGCCAGGTCATGGAGGTATATTAGATAGATTGGATAGTATAATCTTCACTGCACCATTTGTATATTATATTATGAAATTTTTTATTATGTAGTTTGTTAATCAATTTTTTATAATATTATTGGATTAAAAGAAATAATTAATTATATAAAAAAATATATTTAATATATAAATCAAATATAGTAGGTTATTTGGAAGAGGAGAATAAATTGAAAAAGATATCTATTCTAGGGTCAACTGGCTCAATTGGTAAACAGACAATTGATATTGTTTGTAAGCAGAAAGACATACAGATATTAGGTTTAACTGCAAATACCAATATAGATTTATTAGAGAAACAGATTGAATTGGTAAAACCAAAAGTAGTAGCTGTAATGGATGAACAAAAAGCTTCTATTCTAAAAAAAAGGATTGGTAGCAAAGTAGAAGTATTAAGTGGAATGGATGGACTCATTAGAGTTGCAACCTTAGAAAAAGTTGATATAGTTGTTACAGCTGTAGTAGGTATGATAGGTATCAGACCCACAGTTGAAGCCATAAAAGCATCTAAAGATATAGCTTTAGCTAATAAAGAAACATTAGTTACAGCTGGTCAAATCATTATGGATTTGATAAAAGAATATAAAGTAAACATTTTTCCAGTAGATAGTGAACATTCTGCTATATTTCAATCCTTAAAAGGAGAGAATAAAAAAGAAGTTAGCAAAATCTTGTTAACAGCTTCAGGAGGACCATTCAGAGGCAAAAAAACAGAACAATTAAAGGATATAACTAAAGATCAAGCACTTAATCATCCTAATTGGTCAATGGGTGCTAAAATAACAATTGATTCAGCTACACTTATGAATAAAGGACTAGAAGTTATAGAAGCAAAATGGCTTTTTGATGTAGCACCTAATCAGATTCAAGTTGTTGTGCATCCACAAAGTATTATTCATTCAATGGTAGAATATAATGATGGTTCAGTAATTGCTCAATTAGGTGTTCCAGATATGAGGATTCCAATACAATACGCTCTTAATTATCCTAAGCGGTTAGAGAATAATATCCGGAAACTTGATTTATTTAAAGTAGCTAGTTTGACATTCGAAGAGCCTGATATTAAAACCTTCAGATGTCTTAAGTTAGCTTATAGAGCTCTTGAAGAGGGCGGTTCTATACTATCGGTATTAAATGCAGCTAATGAGTTAGCAGTAAAAAAATTTTTAGAAAACAAAGTAAGATTTCTTGAAATTCCTGAAATAATTGAATATGCTATGGATAAACATTGTAATATAAAAAATCCATCACTAACAAATATTTTTGAAGCAGAAAAAGAAACTTATGAAATTATTGAAAGTAAATGGGGATAGAAGTAAATAATGGAAAGGAATGAATGGTTATATGAATATTGTTGTTGCAATCTTGATATTTGGGTTGCTTGTTCTTGTACATGAGTTAGGTCACTTCCTTGCCGCAAGAAAAAATGGCATACTTGTTGAAGAGTTTGCTATAGGTATGGGACCGAAACTTGCTGGTATTAAACGAGGAGATACGTTATACTCTATTAGGTTGTTACCTTTTGGTGGGTATTGTAAAATGCTTGGGGAAGATGAAGCTGTTGAAGATGATCCTAGAGCTTTTTCTAACAAATCAGTTGGTGCAAGGATTGTAGTTGTTGTAGCTGGTGCTGCTTTTAACATTATACTAGCTTTTATCTTCGCTTGTATAATAGTTGGTAATATGGGTGATTATACTACTACTGTTGATAAGGTTACTGAAGGTTCACCTGCATATGAGGCAGGATTGAAACCAGGAGATAAGATAGTAAAAGTAGATAATCATAATATTGTATCATATGATGAAATAGGTTTATACATCAATCTAAAAAAAGGTGAAGATTTAGATATAACTTATAAAAGAGATGGAAAGAGTTACGTAGTCAATATACAGCCTATTGAACAAGATGGTAGGCATTTAATTGGTATTTCACCTACCAAAATGAATCAAGGTAATATTCTACAAATCATAAAATATGGATTTATTAAAGTCGTTTTTTGGATTAAAACAGTGTTTATAAGTTTAGGGATGATTTTTAGAGGAGAAGTAACTAGACAAGACTTTGGTGGACCTGTAAGAATCATTTCAGAGATAAGTAAAGGTTATACTGAAAGCGTTAAATATGGTATAAAACAAGTATTCATGACTATATCATCTTATATTGTTTTACTAAGTGCCAACCTCGGGGTTATGAATTTATTACCATTACCAGCCCTTGATGGAGGAAGACTTGTGTTTCTACTAATAGAGGCAATAAGGAAAAAACCTATTAATCGAGAAAAAGAAGCATATGTCAACTTTATTGGATTTGTATTATTAATGGTATTGATGGTATTTATGCTATTTAATGACTTTAGTAATGTATTTTAAATAAAATAATAATCTGTACAAATAATCTAAGGGTCTATCTTAATATTGATGTAATATATATTGAGAAAGCCCTTGTGTTTTATGTCTAAAAAAGGAGGGAAATAATGTATAGAGATAATACAAAAGTAGTAAAAATAGGTGATAAGGTCATTGGTGGAGGTAATCCCATACTTATTCAATCTATGACAAATACCAAGACCCATGATATAGAAGCAACTGTTGAACAAATTCTTACCTTAGAAGAAGAAGGGTGTGATATAATAAGAGTAGCTGTACCAGATGTGGAAGCTGCAAAAGCAGTTTATGAGATCAAAAAAAGGATACATATTCCTCTAGTTACAGATATTCATTTTGATTATAAATTAGCTTTGATGTCAATGGACTATGGAGCTGATAAAATAAGAATAAATCCTTCTAACATAGGTAATCTAGAAAGAGTCAATAAGATAGTTGAAAGAGCTAAAGTTGACAATATTCCTATTAGAATTGGAATTAATAGTGGATCTGTAGAAAAACATATTATAGATAAATATGGACATGTAACAGCTAAAGGATTGGTGGAAAGTACTGTTAACAATGTAAAGATAATAGAAAATATGGGATATGATAATATAGTCATATCATTAAAATCCTCAGATGTGCCTATGGCAATTAAGGCTCATCAACTTGTTGCAGAAGCTGTTAATTATCCTTTGCATGTAGGTATAACAGAAGCTGGTACCATATGGTCTGGTACTATCAAATCAGCAGTTGGATTAAGTGTTATATTAGCTAGTGGTATAGGTGATACAATAAGAGTATCATTGACAGGTGATACTGTAGAGGAAGTCAGAGTAGCTAAAAAAGTCTTAGAAACACTTGAGCTACGTGAGAAAAATCACATAGAAATTGTATCATGTCCCACATGTGGAAGGACGCAGATAGACCTTATTAAATTAGCTAACATGGTTGAGAAAAGATTCGGTAATCTTAACAAGAAGTTAAAAATTGCTGTTATGGGCTGCGTAGTTAATGGTCCTGGGGAAGCAAAAGAGGCAGACCTTGGTATAGCTGGTGGTAAGGGGGTTGGTCTTATCTTTAGAAAAGGTGAAATTATTAAAAAAGTATCTGAAGATAGATTAATTGATGAACTTGCTATAGAAATTGAAAAGTATACCAAGTAACATGTAAGGAGTTGATTTTATATGAGCAAATGTTTTGTAGAAGTTTTTGATGATATGCATCTTAATGATAGTATAGCTATGTATTTTGATAATGCTTTGGTTAAACGTGTTGTTATTAACACAAAGGTAAAAGAATTGCAGGTCTACGTAGTTTTTAACAACATAGTTCATATAAAATTTATACGCCAAGTGGAAAAACAAATAGAAAATAATTTATGTGCTAACTCTGATTTAACAGTTAGGATTATATGTGAGTATGATGTAAAATATGATTTGAATAAATTATTATTACTATATGGGGATAGTATTTTATATGAATTAAAACAGTTCAGTCCTATTTGCTTTGGTATATTAAGAAAAGCAGATATTGAAGTTCAGAATGATAATGTAATTATTACTCTAAACAATAATACTATAGATTTTTTGAAAGAAAAACAAGTAGATAAAAGAATCGAAGAGATAATTAATGGTAGGTTTAACATTAATACTTCTGTTTCTTTTAAGATTAACGAAAAAGCAATAGAGAATAATATAAAATTCGTTAAGAAGAGAGAAGAAAGAGAAAAAGAATTTGTTACTAAAATTCTTAGTAATGTTCCTTCTCCAAATAGTACTTCAACAAGGGATAAAAAACAACAATCATCAAAAAATGTAGAAGACAGTAAAATGATCTATGGTAGAAAATTCGGTGGAGAGATTACTCCTATTGAGGCAATAGACAATGAGATTGATGATTTGATTTTTGATGGTATCATAATCAGCGTTGAGAGTAGAGAAATAAAGAATGATAAGTACATAGTAGCATTTGATTTAACTAATGATAAAGATTCAATAACCGCAAAATGTTTTATTAAAAAAGATCAATTTGAAGAGCAGGTAAGTGATAGACTAGTAAAAGGAAAATCAGTAAGAGTTAAAGGCAACTTACAGTTTGATACTTTTTCAAAAGAAATGACTGTTATGGCAAGAGCAATCATGGAAATTAATGATTTTAGAATCAAACGTCTTGACTTAAGTAAAGACAAAAGGGTGGAACTCCATGCTCATACTCAAATGAGCGATATGGATAGTGTGGTAAGTGCAACAGCTTTAGTTAAACAAGCTATTGCATGGGGCCATGATGCTATTGCAATAACGGATCATGGAGTTGTCCAAGCTTTTCCTGAGGCTTTTCATACTGCTAGTGGTAATGATATTAAGATTATATATGGTGTAGAAGCATATTTGGTTGATGACCTGAAATCTATCGTACAAAATTCTAATAAACAAAGTTTAGATGATGAGTATGTAGTGTTTGACCTTGAGACTACTGGATTCTATCCTGGGAAAGACAAAATAACTGAAATCGGTGCGATAAAAGTAAAAAACGGGGAGATTATTGATGAATTCAGTACCTTTGTTAATCCGGAAAGAATGATTCCCGAGGAAGTAGTTAAACTTACAGGCATAACCGATGATATGGTGGCTGAGGCACCTAAATATCAGGAAATTCTACCAAAGTTTATGGACTTTATTGGTAATTCAGTCTTAGTAGCCCATAATGCTGATTTTGACATTAATTTTATTAGGCATTTCTGTAAGGAAATTAATATTGGTGTTGATAATACAGTACTTGACACGCTAGAACTAGGACGAGTGCTTCTTCCTGATTTGAATAACTACAAGCTTAATACTATTACTAAAAAATTAAGTATAAAACTTGATAATCATCATAGAGCAGTAGATGATGCAATGGCAACAGCAAAGATTTTTATACAGTTTATCAGTATGCTCAAAAATAAGAATATCTATGACCTAGAAGAATTGGAAACATATTCTCATGAAGCAACTAAAAACGTCAAAAAGTTGAAGTATTATCATGCCATTATATTAGCTAAGAATCTTGTAGGACTTAGAAATCTTTATGAGTTGATTTCTAAATCCCATATAGATTATTTTTTCAGAAAGCCAAGAATTCCTAAGAGTGTTTATTTAGAATTCAAAGAAGGGCTATTAATTGGTTCTGCCTGTGAAGCAGGAGAACTTTACAAAGCTGTTCTTGATGATAGACCAAAGGAAGAAATTGATAGACTTGTTAATTTTTATGACTATCTAGAGATTCAACCGTTGATGAACAATGAGTTCATGATAAGAAATGGAAGAGTAGATGGTAAAGAAGAACTTATAGAAATTAATAAGAAGATTATTAGACTTGGTGAAGAGCATAATAAATTAGTAGTTGCTACTTGTGATGTTCATTTTCTTGATCCTGGTGACGAAGTCTATAGGCGTATTATTATGGCTGGTCAAGGATTTAAAGATGCTGATGAACAACCGCCACTATATTTTAGAACTACCGAAGAAATGCTAAAGGAATTTGCTTATCTAGGTGAAGAAAAAGCTAGAGAAGTAGTCATTGACAACACTAGAAAAATATCAGATATGATAGAAAAAATTGACCCTGTACCTCCAGATAAATACCCACCAGTCATAGATGGTTCTGAGGAAGATCTCAGAAATATCTGTGAGACTAAGGCTAAATCCATATATGGAGACCCATTACCAGAAATTGTTGAAGAACGTCTTGAACGTGAATTGAATTCAATAATATCCAATGGTTTTGCGGTTATGTACATAATAGCCCAAAAATTAGTGTGGAAATCTAACGAGGATGGATATCTAGTTGGTTCTAGGGGTTCAGTTGGTTCATCATTTGCGGCTACTATGGCAGGTATTACAGAAGTAAATCCTTTATCGCCTCATTATGTGTGCCCTGATTGTAAGTATAGTGATTTTGATTCTGAGATAGTTAAGAAGAATGCGGGTAACTCAGGATGTGATTTACCAGATAAAAAATGTCCTAAATGTGGGGCTGATCTAATAAAAGACGGTCATGATATACCATTTGAAACTTTTCTAGGTTTTAAAGGTAATAAAGAACCTGATATAGATCTTAACTTTTCAGGAGAATATCAAAGTAAAGCACATGATTATACAGAGGTTATTTTTGGAAAAGGTCATGTTTTTAGAGCTGGAACTATTGGAACTTTGGCTGAAAAAACTGCTTATGGTTTTGTTAAGAAGTATTTTGATGAAAAAGGGGTTAATGTCAGAAATGCTGAAGTTAATAGACTTGTAACAGGTTGTACAGGTGCAAGACGTACAACAGGACAGCATCCAGGTGGAATTATTGTCGTTCCAACTAGTGAGGAAATATACAAATTCACTCCAGTTCAAAGGCCAGCTAATGATATGACAACTAAGACGATAACAACTCATTTTGATTATCACTCAATTGACCATAACTTATTAAAATTAGATATATTAGGTCATGATGATCCTACGATGATAAGAATGCTTGAAGACATTACTGGATTAGATGCTCAGAAAATAAGACTAGATGAACCTAAGGTTGCTTCACTATTTACAAGCACTGAAGCTCTTGGAATAAAACCAGAAGATATAGATGGTTGTCCTCTTGGTTCTCTTGGAATACCAGAGTTTGGAACTGACTTTGTTATTCAGATGTTGCTTGATACAAAACCTACAACTTTTTCAGAACTCTGTAAAATATCCGTTCTATCCCATGGAACCGATGTATGGTTGAATAATGCCCAAGAATTAATCAGAGATGGAAAAGCCACAATTGGTGAAGTAATATCATCTCGTGACGATATCATGGTATACCTTATAAATATGGGATTAGATAAGGAATTATCTTTTACTATAATGGAAAGTGTAAGAAAAGGTAAAGGTTTAAAACCTGAATGGGAAGAAATTATGACATCTAATGGTGTACCTGATTGGTATATATGGTCATGTAAACAAATTAAATACATGTTCCCGAAAGCCCATGCTGTTGCATACGTTATGATGGCATATAGAATTGCTTATTTCAAAGTATATTATCCTGAGGCTTATTATGCAACATATTTCAGCATCAGAGCATCAGATTTTGATTATGAATTAATGTGTCATGGAAAAGAGAAAGTAGATACTTATATAAAAGATTATAAATCTAGATTTAATGAATTATCTAAAAAAGAAAAAGATACACTAAAAGATATGAAAATAGTACAAGAGATGTATGCAAGAAAGATTAATTTTGTACCAATTGATTTATATAAGGTTAATTCAAAATTATTTCAGGTACTGGATAAAGGTATCATGCCATCACTTAGTGCTATTCAAGGTCTTGGAGAAAAAGCTGCTGATAACATTGTAAATGCTAGGAAAGATGGTATTTTCCTATCTATTGATGAGCTTCGACAAAGAACTAAAATTAGTAAAACAGTAATTGAGATTATGAAACAGAATCATATATTGGATGGTATGCCACAATCCAATCAATTAAGTTTGTTTTAATCATCAAAATAATAATCTGAAATAAAATAGTATTATTATAATATATAAAGAATAAAATAGAGATACTAGTTATATACAGAAAGGGAGATTAGAATATGGCAAAAAGAGAGGAATGGGGATCTAGGGTAGGATTTATATTAGCTGCTATAGGTTCAGCAATAGGATTAGGGAATATATGGAGGTTTCCTTATACAGTTGCAGAAAATGGAGGAGGAGCATTTCTTATACCTTATTTCATAGCATTAATTACAGCAGGTATACCGCTTCTCATTTTAGAATTCGGTTTAGGACATAAGATGAGAACATCTGCTCCAGGTGTATTTGGAAGATTAAATGCTAAATGGCAAAAATTAGGTTGGTGGCAGACTATGATTGCATTTGCCATTGCAGTTTATTATATGGCTATTATTGCATGGACTTTTAGATATGTATTGTTTGCATTCAATCTATCATGGGGTGAAGATACTAAATCATTTTTTTACAGTTTTCTACATTTATCTGATTCACCATTTGATTTAGGAGGATTACATCTTGACTTATTAGTACCACTATTAGCTATATGGGCTGTTAACTTCATTGTATTGGCGCTAGGAGTTAAAAAAGGTATAGAAAAAGCTAATAAAGTATTTATGCCAATTTTATTTATTTCAATTGTTATCATTACTATAAGAGGACTTACACTACCTGGTGCGTTTGATGGGCTAAATTATTTCTTCAAGCCTGATTTTAGTAAAATTTTAGATGGACGTGTATGGGTAGCTGCTTATGGACAGATATTTTATTCATTAAGTATATGCTTCGGTATAATGTTAGCATATTCTAGTTATTTACCTAAAAAGTCAGATATTAATAATAACGCATTCATTACAGCATTTGGAAACTGTTCTTTTAGTCTTTTATCAGGAATAGCAGTATTCAGTATTCTTGGGAACATGGCATTTAATAATGGTCAATCAGTTGCAGATGTTGCAGATGGCGGAGTTGGACTTGCATTTGTTGTTTTCCCAGCTGCTATAAATGGATTACCTAATTTTAATCAAATATTTGGTGTATTATTCTTTGTTTCATTATTCTTTGCAGGAGTATCATCAAGTATATCAATTATTGAGACAACAATATCGGCTGTTTCAGATAAATTTAATATGAAAAGAATTAAATCATTATCAATTATTTGTGGTTTAGGCTTCATAATCTCAACTATATTTGCCACAGGTGCTGGACTATATGTTCTTGATATAGCAGACTATTTCTTAAATAATTATGGTGTAGCTGTAGCAGGTTTAGTAGAAACTATTTTGATTGCTTGGTTCTTTAACCTTAAAAGCATAAGAGAATATGTTAATCCAATATCAGATTTTAGTGTTGGTAATTGGTGGCAGGTTAGTATTAAGATAATTACACCACTAGTTCTAGGAATAATGACTATACTAAAGGTTATTGGAGATTTTAAAACACCATATGGAGGTTATTCTTTTACAGCTTTAATGACATATGGAGCTGGAGTCATGATAATGACTATTCTAGTTGGTTTAATACTTTCATCATTAAGAGGATCTAAAAACTTTGAATCATCTTTAAAGAAAAGGAGTGAAAAGTAATGGGTGTTGATTCAATTATTTTTTGCATATTTAGTATATTGTTCTTATGGGGTGGTTTTGGATTTTGTTTAAGGATTGCTTTAAAGAATAATAAATTTGACAGTTAGAATTTACCAGATTAAACTATTAAAGATATAATGACCTAAAACCCTCTAACAATAAGAG
>NZ_BTPU01000030.1:0-41276 GCF_036985595.1 Vallitalea maricola
ACTCTTGTTAAGGTTCAACTAGCGTGTCTCTTGGCTTCATATACTAGACCGTATTATTTCAATACAACTCTTGTTAAGGTTCAACCTAGTCCTGATTTTGGATTAACCACAGAAGATGTAAATTTCAATACAACTCTTGTTAAGGTTCAACAGAGGTGATGGCAACGGTGCTAGGCTCTATGAATTATTTCAATACAACTCTTGTTAAGGTTCAACGTTTTTTAGACACCAATATGCATTACCAACTTAATGATTTCAATACAACTCTTGTTAAGGTTCAACTTATATAAAATGTATAAAAAGTTAATATTTTGTAAATTTCAATACAACTCTTGTTAAGGTTCAACTATCATCAGCCCAAGATATTCCGCTAGCAGTTTTATAATTTCAATACAACTCTTGTTAAGGTTCAACTTTGCATTTGATCTAACAGGAGTTGTCGAGAATGAATTTCAATACAACTCTTGTTAAGGTTCAACCATTCCATAGGCTCACGTCCTTCCATTTAATTTTCATTTCAATACAACTCTTGTTAAGGTTCAACTTGCATCAGCCCAAGACATTCCATTGGCGGTTATTTAATTTCAATACAACTCTTGTTAAGGTTCAACATAGGTATGGTTTCCCTATCAAAAAAAAACCTGTGTATTTCAATACAACTCTTGTTAAGGTTCAACGAGTAGATTAGACTTTGTTACCTTTGATATTTATCAATTTCAATACAACTCTTGTTAAGGTTCAACACTAATTGGTTGGCACTTCTAATAAGCTTTCCTTCAATTTCAATACAACTCTTGTTAAGGTTCAACAAATCCACCTATGTAATTTACTTGTACTCCACTTTTATTTCAATACAACTCTTGTTAAGGTTCAACAAATTTGCCCACAAGAATAGAATATCAAAATTTACCATTTCAATACAACTCTTGTTAAGGTTCAACTTTTGAATTGCTCTATTGCTTACATAAGCAACTGCTATTTCAATACAACTCTTGTTAAGGTTCAACAGAAGTTCCACAAGCAAGAATATGGGGATTAAAAAAATTTCAATACAACTCTTGTTAAGGTTCAACAATACAATATACGAAAAATAAAAGGAGGTATAAACAATTTCAATACAACTCTTGTTAAGGTTCAACACAGACCAATTACCAGTAGATTCACTTATTTTACCTATTTCAATACAACTCTTGTTAAGGTTCAACCAACTACAAAATGCCCTTATTATAAAGAGGGAATTAAATTTCAATACAACTCTTGTTAAGGTTCAACAAATTTATCTCCGCCACGCATAGTAGATTGAAGTATATTTCAATACAACTCTTGTTAAGGTTCAACTAGCTACTACTCTTCCATCCAATGTAAATATAGCTATTTCAATACAACTCTTGTTAAGGTTCAACCCACCCCTTAGACCTTAAATTGTATATCAAACAGAGATTTCAATACAACTCTTGTTAAGGTTCAACCAATATAAATCCAACATTCTCTATTTAATATTAAAGCACAAAACACCTAAAATATCAACTTCTTCTTTATTTTTTCCAACCTGATTCCTAAGATAATATTTTCATGTCTAAAAGCAACCTAAACTTAGATAATTAGCTGAATACAGCTTTTTTCAGAATATTCCTACCTGGAAAACTAGAGTATCAAATTACTTTTCCAACCCATACAATTCTTCTACCTTATCCCCCATAGCTTTTACACAATCATTTATTGCTTCATTATATATTTCAGGACCAATCTTTTCTATGATAAAGTCCATAAAAAGCATAGCTGCTAAATCTCCTAATTCTTCATCTCTTTCTTCATAAAAATACTCTTTAATAAGTCCTTTTATTATTTCCTGTTTCTCTTTTGATAATTCAATCTTGCTATTATTCATATGTAATCTCTCCCTTATCTTAAGTACTATATTTGTATAAAATCATTTATAAATTTACCCTTGATATTTTAAGGTAATTACAAGCATAATCTATTTTATTTATTATACCTTTAAGTAGTTACATTGTGAAGTAAAAGGTATTCAAATTCCAAAATAACTCTAAATTTTAATAAGGTATAGCCATAAGACTATACCCTTATATCTAAACTTATCTTTTAACACTATCATACTTCAATATTGATATTCCCAAAGGTGGAACCTTTATATCAATTGCCTGATTTCTTCCATCCCACTCCAAATCCATTGATCTAATTACTTTTTTATTCATTATACCACTTCCACCATATTTTACATCATCACTGCTTAAAATCTCTCTGTACTCTCCTTTATACGGTACTCCAATCCTATGCATAGTCCGTGGTATAGGAGTAAAATTACAAATAAAAACCAGTGTGTCTTTCAGCTCTATTCCTTTTCTTATGAAAGTGATAATACTTTCCTCATAATCACCGCAATTAATCCATTCAAATCCATTCTGTGAAAAATCATCATACCAAAAAGCAATTTCTTCACGATACAATTTATTCATATCTCTAACATATTCCTGCATCTGTCTATGGCTGTCATACAATAGAAGGTGCCAATCAAGACTTTTGCTTTCTGTCCATTCTTCAAATTGAGCGAATTCATTACCCATGAATTGCAGTTTTTTCCCTGGATGCCCATACATGAATCCATAAGCGACTCTCAGATTAGCAAACTTCTGCCAGTAATCTCCAGGCATTTTACCTATCATTGAACCTTTTCCATGTACTACTTCATCATGCGATAAAACTAGAATAAAATTCTCAGTGTATGCGTATACCATACTGAAAGTCAAATCATTATGATGATATTTTCTGTGAACAGGTTCTTTCTGCATATATCGAAGAAAATCATTCATCCAACCCATGTTCCATTTCATACCGAAACCTAAGCCACCTAGATTAGTAGGTCTAGAAACACCAGTCCATGATGTTGATTCTTCAGCAATCATCATAATACCTGGATACTTTTCATAGACTATTGAATTAAGATGTTTGAGAAATTCCACAGCTTCATGATTTTCTCTTCCACCATCCCTATTAGGAATCCACTCTCCATAATCTTTCCCATAATCAAGATATAACATTGAGGCTACTGCATCCACTCTAAGTCCATCAATATGAAATTTATCAAACCAATAAACTGCATTAGCAATGAGAAAGTTGCTGACTTCATTCCTTCCGTAATTAAATATCATTGTACCCCAATGTGGATGTTCTCCTCTTTTAGGGTCATCATGTTCATATAGAGCTGTACCATCAAATCTAATAAGACCATGCTCATCTTTTGGGAAATGAGCAGGTACCCAATCAAGTATTACACCAATATTGTTATTATGGCAGGAATCAACCAGATACATAAAATCTTCAGGTGTTCCGAACCTGCTTGTAACTGCATAATATCCTATGACTTGATATCCCCATGAAGCATCATAAGGATGTTCAGCTATGGGTAACAATTCTATGTGTGTATACCCCATATCTTTCACATATTTAATTAATTGGTCGGCTAGCTCTCTATAACTTAAAAATTCGTCATTGTCTCCTCGTTTCCATGAACCTAGATGTACTTCGTATATTGATACTGGTTCATCAATAGGATTTTTGTTCATTCTACTTTCTAACCATTTGGAATCTTTCCATTCATAGGAATTTACATTAGCCACTATAGAGGCTGTGCTTGGACGCAATTCTGAGTAATTACCATATGGATCACTTTTCTCTAATAGATATCCTTGCTTAGTTTTTATCTCATACTTATATTTTTCACCAGCTACCAATAATGGAATAAATAACTCATATATCCCCGAATTACCAAGTTCTCTCATTTGATGCATTCTTCCATCCCAATGATTGAAGTCACCTATAATACTGACTCTCATAGCATTAGGCGCCCATACAGCAAACATAACACCTGATACTCCATCTATTTCTAGAACATGCGCCCCCAGCTTATTATATATTTCATAATGAGTTCCCTTGCCAAAAAGATAAAGATCTACATCACTAATCTGACTTTTGAATCTATAGGGATCTTCTATCTCCCACTTATAGCCTTCATCATTTATTACATAAAATTTATAGTCAATTATCTTATTAATGAGTATAGTATAGAAACCTGCTTCATGTACTTTTTCCATTTTCACTTTCTTAGAACTACTCTTATCTACTAAATATACTTCTTTTGTATATGGTAAAAATACATTTATATAATATTTATTTTTATATTCATGAATTCCTAGAATATGATGTGGATCTCTGTGATTAGAATTTATTAATACGTTTAGTTCATCTTGATTAATATAGTCTTTCATATATACCACCCTATCGCTTTCTACATTTTATATCATTTATATATTAGTACAACCCCATTAATAATTATACTAATCAAAATCAATTATATGCTTATAATTAAGATTTCATTCTATATAAGTTGAATTAAATAATTGCTATACAACCAGAAATTATTTATTTATATTCAACTTATAAAATCAAGGAAAATATATTGAACTTATTGAAATAGGTGTATAGATGTTTAAGTTCAATATATATATAACAAACTACTTTTTATAGTATTGACAAAGAATATGATAATGATTCTAGAATTATATTAGATGATAGCTGTAGAAGGCGATAAAAAAGCCAACAGTAACATTTTACTGCTGGCTTTTCATATTAATTCTTATTGATAACCATTTACATACTCTAATAGATCATTGTTTTTATCTAAGAATATGGTTGTATCTTTTAAGTTCTTGTATATATCCATTCTCTGAATGAATTTATAGAATTCCAAATCTTTATTAAGAGATTCTTGATAAATCTTGATTGCTTCTGCATCAGCCTCAGCTTTTGTTACTGCTGCTTTTTCAATCGCTGAAGCTATTAATTCTTTTCTTTGACGGTCTGTACTAGCTTTGGCTTTTTGGTAAGCAGAATCACCTTCAGCTATTAATTTTTCACTTTCTTTTTCAATTTGCTTAGACATCTTACTTTCGATACTAGCAATATTGTCTGTTGGGAAAGTTCTTCTATTAACTCCCACATCTGTTACATATAATCCAAAGTCTTCCATTAATTTTTTATTCAACTGATCTAATTTTTCTGTAATGTTAGATTCTAATACTTCGCTTTGGAAAAATTCATTGAATACTAATCTATTACCAGATTGAATTACAACAGGATAAAGTCTCTGATCCATGACGTAATTAGCACCGCTTTCACTAATAACAGATTCATTGAATTTTACAGGATCAATGATTCTATATTGTGCATAAATCTGAATATCTAAGAATCTGCTATCCTTGGTATTGATTTTTTCTGTACGTGATTTATAAGTAAGATACTTAGCGTCATATTTTTCTACATTCTGTATGAAAGGAATCTTGAAATGTAACCCTTTCTCTCTTATGATTTTAACATCTTCTTTATTATTATCTATGAGATTCTGTTTTACTAGATCATAATCTTTTGTATTGATAATTGTAGTTTTAATTAGTCCAAACTGCTTAATTACTGCAACTTGGTCTTCATTAATAATGTAAGTACTTGATGATAATAAGATTACACCCACAACTAACAGTATTATAATGACAATATGTCTTTTCTTCATATCATGGCACCCCCTAATTATCCTTAGAACTTACTTGTTGTTTAATAAAGTTGTCATTTTCTAAATTGTAGAATTTATATATATCTGAGTCATTAGTGATATCTAGAATTATATTATTATTAGTTATGAAATCTCGCATAGACTCTATATAATATTTTTCTTTTACAATTAGAGGATTGATTTTATATTCTTCATACAGGGCTTCGTATTGTGCCACTCCAGCCTTTGCATTAGCAATAACTTCAGCCTTATAACCAAAAGCTTCCTCTTCTAGTTGCTGTGCTTCTGCTTGAGCTTGAGGGATAATTGTATTATTATATTTTTCAGCCTCTTCTAATTTACCTTTCATATACTGATTGGCATTTTCCTTTTGTCTATAAGCTTCTTCAACAGCTGGTAATAATTCAACATTTTGAGTTTCTACTGTCATAATCTCAATTCCAGCTTCA
The DNA here is from genome assembly GCF_036985595.1 of Vallitalea maricola. NCBI lineage: Bacteria > Bacillati > Bacillota > Clostridia > Lachnospirales > Vallitaleaceae > Vallitalea > Vallitalea maricola. The sequence goes on from NZ_BTPU01000030.1 coordinate 6,034, forward strand.
TAATTTCTTACTTTTTGCTGTATTTCAGGTAAAATCACATCATCAATAATTTCTTTGTTAGTTCTAGCATCATCTAATGTAAATGTTTGATAACTATTCCTAACTACATCTTCAAGAGCTAATCGAAGTGTACCTTCTACATCATCTACCTTGAAAAGATAGTTTCTTGGATCATCAATCTTATATTGGATAATAAGATTAAGCATAATTAATGATGCGTTATTATTGGATCCATCAACTATTACCCTAGCTTCATCATTGGCTGTAATATATTCAGGATTAGTATTTTTTGTTCCTGATTGAGCTGTTTTGAAACCGTATTCCATCTTGAATACCTTACCTGTTGGAACTTTTCTTACTGTATCAGCAATAGGGACTTTCAAATGTAGACCTGCTTTGCTAACTACCTGTTGCACTTGGCCAAATCTAAGAACTACTGCTGATTCTCTATTATCTAACATATAAACACTGTTAAAGCCAACAAAAACCAATATTAAAACGATTACAACTAATGTAACTGTTCTTTTTGCGTTCTTTTTTAATTTGTTAAACTTTACATCGATAACATCATCTTTGTTACTATTAAAGTTATCACTCATATGTTGCTCCCTCCTTCATAGAAATTGTATATTATTATAACATAATATTCCCTATATATTTATGAACAAATTGTTAAATTTATAAATAAACCATAAATAACTATTAAAACATGGTCTCTCTAAGGTATAGAAAATTCTGGATTATATAAATAATCTATAAAATAGTTAAAATAAACCAGCATACATTTTGTATACTGGCTATTATAATAATAAAAATTTCAAATCAACTTAATTTATGTATAAATAAACCACTACGTAACTTAGGTTCAAACCATGTTGATTTTGGCGGCATCAATTTACTAGCATCCGCTATATTCATAAGTTCTTCAATCTTTGTTGGATACATTGAAAATGCAATCTTCATATCAGACTTTGCTCTGCGTTCCAGCTCTTTTAATCCTCTAATACCTCCAACAAAGTCTATTCTCTTATCAATTCTAGGATCACCTATATCAAGGATAGGCTGTAGCAGATAATTATATAATATTGAAACATCAAGGCTTTGTACAGGGTCATCAATTGATTTTAATTGGTTTTTTGCCGTAAGTTTGTACCACTTACCTTCTACAAACATACCAAATTCTAATTTATCAGTAGGTTTGTAAGGTTTACTTCCAATCTCCTCTACAAGAAAATTACTCTCTATTTCATTAATTAACTCTTTTACACCATAATTATTGAGGTCTTTCACTACTCTATTATAATCCATTATATGTAACTGGTCATCAGGAAAAATAACTGATAAAAAGAAGTTGAATTCTTCTGTTCCATCATAATCCGGATTAGCTTTTCGCCTCTTCATAGCTACTTTAACCGCTGATGCAGCTCTATGGTGACCATCAGCTATATAGAGACTATCAATGTTCTTAAAATGCAAGACTAATTGCTCTATAAGTCTATCATCTTCTACCACCCATACTCTGTGACCGATTTTATCATCAGTTATAAAATCATATATAGGTGTATTATCATTGACATACTTATCCATTAGAGTGTTAATCTCTTCTTCAGCTCTATAGGTCAAGAAAATAGGCCCTGTATTAGCATCTAGATAGTCAACATGATTAATTCGATCTTGTTCCTTAGCTTCCCTAGTCAATTCATGCTTTTTGATATTATTATTCAAATAATCATCTACTGAAGTACACGCAACAATACCTAATTGTTTTCTGCCGTTCATTTCAAGTTCATATAAATATAAACAAGGTTTATCATCTTGAATAAAATAACCTTTTTGAACAAATTCATCAAACTTGTCTCTTGCATGTTGATAAACCTTTTTATCATATATATCAATATTTGAGTCCATATCAACTTCAGCTCTATCAATTCTCAAAAAGGAATAAGGTTTTTCTTCAACCTCTTTGACCGCTTCTTCTCTATTATAAACATCATAAGGCAAAGCAGCTATATCCTCAGCGTACTTAACAGCTGGTCTTACACCAGAAAAAGGTCTAATTATCGCCATTGATTTCACTCCTAATTAGGAACGATTAAGACTAGTTCCTACTCATCTTAATTATTTTAATACTCTTACTTTAACTATACCTTCAATTTCCTTTAGTCCATCAACTATTTCATCAGTAATCTTGCTTTCTACATCAATTAAAGTATAAGCCCAGTCTTTTTTGCTCTTATTAATCATATCAATGATATTGATATTTTTTGAAGCAAGAGCAGTTGTTATATTGCTAACCATATATGGGATGTTTTTGTGATTAACTGCAATTCTGCCAGCATTATTACATACACCCATATTACATTCTGGATAGTTCACTGAATTAGTTATATTACCATTTTCAATATAATCTTTTACTTCACTTACTGCCATAACAGCACAATTCACTTCTGATTCTGGTGTTGATGCTCCTAGATGGGGGATACATACCACATTCTTCATATTAAGGACCTTATCATATGGGAAATCAGTTATATATCTTGCAACCTTACCAGATTCTAGAGCTTTTTCTAGATCAGCATCATTGCATAAGCCTGCTCTGGAGAAATTCAATAACCTAACTCCATCTTTCATAAGATTTATCTTTTCCTCATTAATCATACCTTTTGTAGCATCCATTAATGGAACATGTATAGTGATGTAATCTGATTTCATGAATAATTCATCAAGACTATCAGATTTTTGGATATTATGATTTAATTCCCATGCAGATTCAACTGATATGAATGGGTCATATCCTAATACTTGCATTCCTAGTCCTTTAGCAGCATTAGCAACCAAAACTCCTATAGCACCTAGTCCAATAACTCCTAATGTTTTCCCTTTAATTTCTGGTCCTACAAAATTGGATTTACCGGCTTCTACTAATTTAGCTACTTCTTCACCTTTACCTTTTAGAGTCTTAGCCCAGTCTATTGCTCCTGTAATATCTCTTGAAGCTAATAAAAGACCAGCCATAACTAATTCTTTAACTGCATTGGCATTGGCACCAGGTGTGTTAAAAACAACAATACCTTTTTCTGAACATCTATCAATAGGAATATTGTTAACCCCTGCACCTGCACGACCTATAGCTTCTAGATTATCAGGTAATTCCATATCATGCATTTTATAACTTCTTAGTAATATACCATTTGCATCTGCATCATCAACTATTTCAAACTTATCATTAAATAAGTTAAGACCTTCCTCAGCAATATTATTAAGTGTCTTAATCTTATACATTATTATCCGTCCTTCCTATGTATTATTTCTATAAAAACATGTCTACTTATTGTTTTCTTCAAACTCTTTCATGAAATCAACTAATTTCTTAACACCTTCTAAAGGCATTGCATTGTAGATACTAGCTCTCATACCACCAACAGTTCTATGTCCTTTTAGGTTAACCATACCTCTGTCTGCAGCTTCTTTGATAAATTTAGCATTAAGTTCATCTGTAGGCAGTACAAAAGGAATATTCATTAATGAACGGTCTTTTTTAACTACTGTTCCTTTGAATAATTTGCTATTATCAAGATAATCATAAAGTAATTTTGCTTTTTCTTCATTTCTTTTTTGAATAGCACCTATTCCACCTAATTCTTTTATCCATTCAAAAACCATACCAGCTACATAAATACTGTAAGTAGGAGGTGTATTGAACATTGAACCTTTATCAGAATGTGTTTTATACTTAAGCATTGTAGGCGTTATATCCAGAGGGTTACCTATTAAATCTTCTCTAATGATAACAACTGTTACACCAGCTGGTCCCATATTTTTTTGTGCGCCAGCATAGATAACACCATATTTACTAACATCTACTTCCTCAGATAATATATTGGATGACATATCAGCTACGATAGGCACGTCCCCTACATCTGGTAATTCATTGAACTTAGTTCCGTAGATAGTATTATTTGATGTTATGTGGAAATAATCTGCATCTTTTGTAAAAGTTTCTTTATCTAATTCTGGGATATGTGTAAAAGTTTTGTCTTCTGATGAAGCCACTACGTTAACTTCACCATATTTTTTAGCTTCTGCTATAGCTTTTTTTGACCATGCTCCTGTATTAACATAATCTGCTTTCTTGGAACCAGTTAATAAGTTAAGAGGAATCATAGCAAATTGAGTGGAAGCTCCACCTTGTAAGAATAATACCTTATAACTATCTGGAATATTCATTATTTCTCTAAGTGTCTTTTCTGCTGTGTCTATAATATCTTGGTAAGCAGCTGATCTATGGCTCATTTCCATAACAGACATACCAGTATTATTGTAATTAGTCATTTCTTTAGAAGCTTTTTCAAGTACTTCTATAGGTAACATAGATGGTCCTGCTGAAAAATTGTAAACTCTGTTCATTTTAATCACTCCAAATCGAAATTTTATATGTAACATATTTAACCATTTGCACTTTGTCTTTGCAAGACAAACATCATTGTCTGTCTTCAAACAAAATATTCAAACTATTTAACGTATAATTAAGTAATTATATTTAATAATTATATTATTGTTTGTTAAAAAAATGATAAACTTGCATGAGCCTAACATCTTATATAGTTTAATATGTTAATGCACTAAATATAATATATTATAAAAAGCCTAACTAGTCAAGAACAAAAGTTAGTTCCTTATGTGATACAAAAATGTATATTTACTTTTTACACCTTATAAATATACCACATTTTTCTCTATTTGTTAAATATTTATCAGCTTATAACAAAAAACGAAAAACTTTCCTAAACCAAACAGCAACATACTGTCCATATTAGAAAAGTTTAATCTTTTTTGTCCTGCAAAATACTACTCTATAAATAAAATCATAGAGTATTCATCGGCATAAGTTCCATCACTATATTTCAATGCATTTTTCTTAGTTCCATATTTCTCAAAACCTAGATTTTCGTACATTGAAATAGCTCTGGTATTTTGTGTAACAACTTCTAGTTCCAGTTGTTCAACACCTTTTTCTTTACACCACTTAATACATTCGTTCATCAGTATTTTTCCAATACCCTTGTTCCAATATTTTTTTCTAACAGATATACCCATAGCAGCTCTATGAAGATATCTTTTATTATTTGAAACTATTCCAACTGAGCAATTGGCTACGATTGTACCGTCTATCTCACCAACTAACAATTGGCTACTAACAGCATTCATGGTACTTTTAATAAAATCTCTTTCTTGTTCCAATGTGAAATTAAATTCACCAGGCTCACGTGCCAAGAATCTTGTTTCACTATCAACTGTCTGTAATAAATCAATTAAGCCTTGTGCGTCATCTTCGTCTGCATTACGTATAACAAGTTTATGACCATCTTTTAAAATATTCTTATTATATACTTTCATAAAATGCTCCCTATTTGAATTATTATTCGACAATTACATCTTCAATTGGTTTTCCTGGAGCTACCATTGGGAATACTTTATCATCTTTGTCAATAACACAATTTATAATTACTGGTTTAGTTTCTTCGATAGCTTTTTTGAAAACATCTTCCACTTGGTCTTTATTAGTTATATTGAAACCAACAGCTCCCATTGACTCAGCTAATTTTACATAGTCAAGATCTTGATTAAGAGTTGTGAAGGAGTATCTTTCGTCATAGAATAGAGTCTGCCATTGTCTAACCATACCTAGAACTCCATTATTAATAACTAGTACTATGATCTTAATGTTATGTCTTACTGCTGTTAATAATTCATTGAAGTTCATTCTAAAACTTCCATCACCAGCTATATTGACAACTATTTTATCTGGATTACCTACCTTAGCACCAAGACATGCCCCAAATCCATAACCCATAGTTCCAAGACCACCTGATGTCAAGAATTTTCTAGGTTCTTTGAACTTGTAATACTGTCCAGCCCACATTTGATGCTGACCTACTTCAGTAGTAATTATGGCTTCACCTTCTGTTATTTCATCCAATTTTTCAATAGCATATTGAGCACTTACACAATCTGTAGGATATTTTAGAGGATATTTTTCTTTTAAGTATTTTATTTCACTTAACCACTCTGTATGATTTTGTTCCTCTAACCTATCATTCAACTGTTGTAGTACTTTTTTGATGTCGCCTATCACAGAATGATAAGTCAATATATTCTTATTAACTTCTGCCGGGTCAACATCTATTTGAAGTACTCTTGCTTTATTAGCGAATTTATCTGGTTTTCCAATAACTCTATCACTGAATCTAGCTCCAACTACAATAAGCAAATCACATTCAGTTACACCCAAGTTACTGGCTTTTGAACCATGCATTCCTATCATACCTGTATATAGGTCGTCATTTGTTGGAAATCCACCAATACCCATCAAACTACATGTAACTGGTGCTTGAACTTTGTCAGCAAAACCCTTTAATTCCTTAGCTGCTTCTGAGATTATTACTCCTCCGCCTGCATAAATATAAGGCTTTTTAGAATTCTTAATTAATTCTATAGCTTCTTCAATAGATTCTGTTGTAATATTCTTAGAGCATCTGCTGACCTTCTTAGGTACCATAGGCTCATATTCTGTTTGGTTAGCTGTTACATCCTTTGGTATATCAATAAGAACAGGACCAGGTCGTCCCTCTTTAGCTGTATAGAAAGCTTCTCTAATAATATCAGCTAAATCATTAACATCCTTTACAATATAATTGTGTTTAGTAATAGGCATAGTAACACCAGTTATATCAACTTCCTGAAAACTATCTCTACCAAGTAATGATACAGGAACATTACCTGTAATAGCAACCATTGGTACAGAGTCCATATAAGCAGTAGCTATACCTGTAACCAAGTTAGTTGCACCTGGACCAGAAGTAGCTATAACAACGCCGACTTTTCCAGTTGACCTAGCATAACCATCAGCTGCGTGAGATGCTCCTTGTTCATGAGATGTAAGAATATGCTTAATACTATCCATATTTTTATATATTTCATCATATATGTTCAGAACAGCACCACCTGGATATCCAAATACTGTATCAACACTTTGCTCTTTCAAACATTCAATTACAATCTGTGCTCCTGTTAATTTCACTCTATCATCTCCTTCTTACATCTTCATGTAAATCTATTTTTTATTTCTATTCTAAAATTGCTCCTGTACTTGCAGATTTTACTAATTTAGCATATCTTGCCAAGTAACCTTTTTTAATCTTAGGTTCTTTAGGAACAAAAACTTTTCTTCTTACTTCTAATTCTTCCTCAGTTACCTTAAGATTTATTGAGCCTTTTTCTATATCAATTTCAATAGTATCATTCTCTTTTACAAGTCCTATATTTCCACCGTCAGCTGCTTCAGGAGATACATGTCCAATTGCCGCTCCTCTTGTAGCTCCACTAAATCTACCGTCTGTGATAAGGGCTACTTCTTTATCAAGTCCCATACCAGCTAAAGCTGAGGTCGGTGAAAGCATTTCTCTCATACCTGGACCGCCTTTTGGTCCTTCATAACGTATTACTACTACATCACCTTTTTTGATCATTCCATCATAGATAGCTTTTATAGCTTCATCTTCTGAATCATAGACTCTAGCAGGTCCAGTATGTTGTAACATCTGTTTGGCTACTGCTGATTTCTTGACTACGCAACCATCTGGAGCAATATTACCTTTTAATACTGCGATTCCTCCAGTTTTACTGTGTGGATCATCTATTGGTCTAATAACATTTTCGTCTCTATTCACTGCTTTTTCTATATTCTCACCTACTGTTTTACCAGTAACTGTCATCAAATCAGTATTCAATAGGTCTTTAGTAGATAATTCTTTCATAACAGCTTGAACACCACCAGCCTTATACAAATCTTGTATATGATAAGGTCCTGCTGGACTTAACTTGCATAGATTAGGCGTTTTACTGCTTATTTCATTAGCAATATCAAGATTAAGTTCTACTTCGGCTTCATGAGCTATGGCAGGTAGATGCAACATACTATTAGTACTACATCCTAGAGCCATATCCACTGTCAAAGCATTTTGAAATGTTTTTTCATTCATTATATCTCTTGGTCTAATGTCTTTTTCAAGTACCTTCATTACTGCCATACCTGCCATTTTTGCAAGTCTTATTCTCTCAGAATATATAGCAGGGATTGTACCATTGCCAGGAAGTCCTAACCCTAATACTTCTGTTAAGCAATTCATACTGTTTGCAGTGAACATTCCTGAACATGAACCACAGCTTGGACAAGCGTTATTCTCACATTCATATACTTCATCTTCACTCATTGAACCAGCTTTAAACGCACCTACAGCTTCAAAAACACTATTAAGGTCAAGGTCTTTACCTTTTTTATTTATAGATATCATAGGACCACCACTTACTACAACTGTAGGTAAGTTAAGTCTTGCAGCAGCCATCAACATACCTGGAACGATTTTATCACAGTTAGGAACCATAACAAGAGCATCAAAACCATGTGCCATAGCCATTGCTTCTATAGAATCAGCAATCAATTCTCTTGTTACCAATGAATAATGCATTCCTACATGTCCCATTGCAATACCATCACATACTCCTATAGCTGGGAATACTATTGGTGTACCACCAGACATTAGTACTCCAGTTTTAACTGCATCAACTATAGTATCAAGGTGCACATGACCTGGAACTATATCATTTTGTGAATTAACTATACCTATTAAGGGTCTCCTTATCTCTTCATCCGTGTATCCCATTGCTTTAAACAAAGATCGATGAGGGGCTCTTTCTATACCAGTTTTTACACTATCACTTCTCATAAAATATCACCCTATCTTCTTATAATTTACTTGCTATCAAACTACCCATTTCTTTTGTTCCGATTAATTTCATACCTTTACTCATAATATCGCCAGTACGATATCCATCTTCCAACACTTCTTCTACAGCTTTTTCTATGGCCTTAGCTTCATCTTCCAAATCAAATGAATATCTTAACATCATAGCTACAGATAATATAGTAGCTATTGGATTAGCTTTGTCCATTCCTGCTATATCTGGTGCTGAACCATGAATAGGCTCATACATACCAAGCTTAGAACTACCTAAACTAGCTGAAGGAAGCATACCGATTGATCCTGTTATCATACTAGCTTCATCTGATAATATATCTCCGAACATATTTCCTGTAAGGATAACATCAAATTGTTTTGGATTGATTACCAACTGCATAGCACCATTATCTACATATAGATGATTAACTTCAACCTCTGGATAATCTTTAGCCATCTCTTCTACTACTGATCTCCACAATCTTGAATTCTCCAATATGTTAGCTTTGTCTATACTAGTAACTTTCTTGTTACGCTTCATAGCAATGTCAAATCCAACCTTTGCTATTCTCTTTATCTCATCAATACTATACTCCATAGTGTCAAAAGCTTTCTCACCTTGTCTACCTCTTTCACCAAAGTAGATACCACCAGTCAATTCTCTTACAACTACAAGGTCAAGTCCACCATCTCCAATTATCTCATCTTTCAATGGACACGCATCCCTCAATTGATCAAACATTGTTGCTGGTCTAATATTAGCAAATAACTCTAACTCACTTCTAAGTCCTAATAAAGCTTTCTCTGGTCTATCAGCCAAATTATCCCACTTAGGACCTCCAACTGCACCAAGAAGAACTGAATCACTCTTCTTACAAACATCTATTGTTTCCTGTGGAAGAGGCTCTCCTACTGTATCTATCGCTATTCCACCTGCCAAAACCTCTGTGTACTCAAAACTATGTCCGAACTTTTCTCCTACCTTATCAAGAACTAATTTACCTTGCTCTACGATATCTGGTCCAATCCCGTCACCAGGAATAACTGCTATATTATAATTCATCCTACGTCCATTCCTTTCATCTCACATTTATCACACTAAATATATACCATTACTATATATTGAACATAAACATCTACACACTTTAATATATTCAATATATTTTCCTTAATTTATAAACCTAATAACTCCAAATAATCACTTTTAACAATCATTTAATCCAATAATATTAATAAAATTTGACGGCAGAAGGGTAAAGTGACATAAATCACGCAGACCGACCGCTTCTCAGGGTAAGGCAAGTGATTTATGTCACTTTACCCTGACCCCCTCTACCTCACAATACTATATTTCTTCCTATCTATTATTCTTAATATGATTAATCAACCCATCAGCCTTAATAATCTGCTGCATAAATTCCGGAAAAGCTTCCCCCTGATATGATTTATTCTTAGTTACATTAGTTATCATACCAGTATCAAAATCAACTTCAACTTCATCTCCAGCCTCAATACCTTTTACAGCCTCATCACATTCAAGAATTGGAAGCCCAATATTGATAGCATTTCTATAGAATATTCTTGCAAAAGTACTAGCTATAACACAAGATATTCCAGCCGCTTTGATTGATATTGGAGCATGCTCTCTTGAAGAACCACATCCAAAATTCTTGTTGGCAACCATGATGTCGCCTTCTTTAACATTCTTCACAAAATCTCCATCTATATCTTCCATACAATGAGCCGCTAACTCTTTTGGCTCAGTTGTGTTTAGATATCTTGCTGGAATTATTACATCTGTATCCACATTATCGCCGTATTTAAAAACTTTACCTCTAGCCTTCATCTAATCACCTCTACGCATATTATTATTTTTTTATTCTTAATATTCTAATTAAATCATTTCTTCTTATCTGCTATTTTAATCTATATTATTTATTTTATAATTCTTCTGGTCCAGCAATTCTTCCAAGTATAGCAGATGCTGCCGCTACAACTGGACTTGCAAGATATACTTCTGATTCTACATGACCCATTCTACCAACAAAGTTTCTATTAGTAGTAGCTACTGCTCTTTCACCTTTTGCAAGGATACCCATATGTCCACCAAGACATGGTCCACAAGTAGGAGTGCTTACTACAGCTCCAGCTTCTATGAATGTTCTGATTAAACCTTCTTCCATAGCTTGAAGATATATTTTTTGAGTAGCAGGGAAAACTATAGTTCTTATTCCTTTTGCTACTTTTCTACCTTTTAATAAGTCAGCTGCTGCTCGTAAATCTTCTATTCTACCATTAGTACATGAACCAATAACAACCTGATCAATCTTAACCTCTCCTACTTCATCAATAGTACGAGTGTTATCAGGAAGATGTGGGAAAGCTACTGTAGGTCTAAGTTCATCTAATTTTATTTCGTATACAGCATCATACTCAGCATCTTCATCAGCTTCATATACTTTATATTCTTTGCTAGAGTGATCTTTGACATATTCTAATGTCTTTTCATCAACAGGGAAGATTCCATTCTTTCCACCAGCTTCTATAGCCATGTTAGCCATACTGAATCTGTCATCCATTGAAAGATATTCAAGTCCATCACCAACGAATTCCATTGATTTATATAGAGCACCGTCTACACCGATAAGACCGATAATGTGTAAAATAACATCTTTACCACTTACCCATTTAGCTGGCTTACCAGTCAATACGAACTTTAATGCTGAAGGAACTTTGAACCAACATTTTCCTGTAGCCATTCCAGCAGCCATATCAGTACTTCCGATACCTGTAGAGAATGCACCAAGAGCACCATAAGTACAAGTATGTGAATCAGCACCTATTACAACATGACCTGGTACAACCAATCCTTTTTCTGGAATCAATGCATGTTCAATTCCCATTTCTCCAACTTCAAAATAATTCTCAACTTCTTTATCAAGAGCAAATTCTCTTACACACTTACATTGTTCAGCAGCTTTTATGTCTTTGTTTGGTGTAAAGTGGTCAGGTACTATTGCTACCTTAGTTTTATCAAAAACCTTATCTACACCTATTTTCTTGAATTCTTTTATTGCAACAGGTGTTGTAATATCATTACCAAGCACCAAATCAAGATTAGCTTCTATTAATTGCCCAGCCTTTACTTCTTCTAGACCAGCATGAGCAGCTAAAATCTTTTGAGTCATTGTCATTCCCATTTATATGTCCTCCTTTTGATATATCTATTTCACTTTTTTTTACTATTTTATCAATTCAATTTTTACCACTAGTATTTATAATCTTATAACTCTTTATTAATTATTTTTATATATAAGCTTTAATCTTTTTTGTCAGCTCTCTAAGTAACTTGACCTCGATTGAATCTATTAAAGCTATTAAACTTGCATTAATGATGTCTGTTGAAACACCTACTGTTGACCATTCATGCTTTCCGTCTGTGGATGATATAAGTACTCTAACTTTAGCAGCAGTAGCTTCTTTTGTATCTAGAACCCTTACCTTGTAATCAGTTAAATGTACTTTTTTAAGTTCTGGATAGAATACTTCTAGAGCCTGTCTAAGTGCTTTATCCAATGCATTTACAGGTCCATCACCTTCCGCAGCTGCCATTTTAATTTTATCATCAACATTTACTTTGACCATAGCAAAAGCAGTTAGTTCTCCAGATTCGTTAGGTTTTTCACCTATTGTTTTAAAATTTTCTAACTTGAAGAATGGTTTATATTTACCTAAGTTCTTTCTTATAATTAATTCAAATGTACTTTCTGCACCTTCAAATTGATAGCCTTCATGCTCTAATTCTTTTAACCTATCCATTATCTGTATTGTTTCTGGGGAATCTTTCTTAACGTTTGGAGCAACTTTCTGTATTTTCTTAAGGATAGTACTTCTACCCGCTACTTCTGACATCAAGAATCTTCTTTCGTTTCCAACAATCTCAGGATTAATATGTTCAAATGATTTAGAGGCCTTGTTTACACCATCAATATGCATTCCGCCTTTGTGTGTGAAAGCTGCTCTACCAACATAAGGTTCTTTATCATCTAAGGAAACATTAGCTATTTCAGCCACTTTTCTAGCTATATCAGTAATTAGTTCCAGGTTTTCTTGATTAATGCATTCATAATCATTTTTAACCTGTAGATTACCGATAACTGTTGATAAATTAGCATTACCACATCTTTCTCCAAAACCTATATATGTTCCTTGAACTTGCTTAGCTCCAGCAAAAACTGCCATAACACTATTTGCAACGGCCATACCACAGTCATTATGACAATGGATACCTACTTCTGTCTTATATTTGTTTACAACCAATTTGGTAATCTCATAGATTTCATTAGGCATACAGCCACCATTGGTATCACAAAGAACTAAACTATCAGCTCCACCGTCAATTGCAGTTTTTAAGGTCTTCATAGCATACTCAGGATTTGCCTTATATCCATCAAAGAAATGTTCAGCGTCATAGACAACTTCTTTACCTTTTTCTTTGAAAAATGCTAGAGTATCCTTTATCATATTCAGATTTTCTTCTAAAGTAGTATTTATAATATCTGTAACATGGAAATCCCAACTCTTACCAAATATTGCTACTACAGGAGAATTAGCTAAAAGTAGTGACTTGACATTAGCATCATCTTGAACTTTTATATTTCTACGCCTTGTACTTCCAAAGGCAGTTAATTTAGTGTTATTTAATTCAATACTTTTAATGCGTTCAAAAAATTCCAAATCCTTAGGGTTTGAACCTGGGTTGCCTGCTTCAATGTAGGAAACACCTAGTTCATCAAGAGCTTTTACTATCTTAATTTTATCTTCAACTGAAAAGGAAATCCCTTCAGCTTGAGCACCATCCCTAAGGGTGGAATCGTAGATTTTTATGTTTTTTTCCAACTGATATTCCCTCCTATATAATAGACAACTTAATACAATTTCCCTATCAATCATCTTAGTGCATCTTCAATAATTTCAGTGGGCAAACTACACTATATTTTGTAAGTTTTGTATAATTTTACCCTCAATTTTTTTAGTAAAAAGGTCGGTTAATAAACCGACCAAATATTAGTGTTTATTAATTACTTCATCCAGCTCATCATTTTTCTAAGTTCTTTTCCAACTTTTTCAATTTGATGATCAGCTTCAATTCTTCTTCTAGATCTAAATGCTGGGCGATTAGCTTTGTTCTCTAGGATCCAGTTTCTTGCAAAAGTACCATCTTGGATTTCTGCAAGTACTTTCTTCATTTCTTTCTTGCTGTCTTTATTAATGATTCTCTTACCAACTGAGTAATCTCCGTATTCAGCAGTATCACTAATAGAATATCTCATGTATGATAATCCACCTTCATTGATAAGGTCAACGATAAGTTTCATTTCATGGCAACATTCAAAATATGCACTTTCTGGTTGGTATCCAGCTTCAACAAGTGTTTCAAAACCAGCTTTTATAAGTTCTGATACCCCACCACAGAGTACTGCTTGCTCTCCGAATAAGTCTGTTTCAGTCTCTTCTTTGAAAGTTGTTTCAAGAATACCGGCTCTTGCTCCACCAATACCAGCTGCATAAGCAAGTGCTAAATCTTTAGCTCCGTTAGCATCTTGGTATACTGCGATAAGACAAGGAACTCCTTTTCCTTCAACATATTGACTTCTAACTGTATGTCCTGGTCCTTTTGGAGCTACCATGAAAACATTTACATCTTCTGGAGGAACGATTTGTCCGTAGTGAATGTTGAAACCATGAGCGAATACTAAAGAGTTTCCAGCTTCTAGGTTAGGTTCAATACTTTCTTTATATAAATCAGCTTGCTTTTCATCGTTTATTAAAATCATGATTACATCAGCTTGTTTTGCAGCTTCAGCAGCTACAGCTACTTTTAAACCAGCATCTTCAGCTAATTTCCATGATTTACTTCCTTCATATAAACCAACAACTACGTCTACACCTGATTCATGAAGATTCAGTGCATGAGCGTGACCTTGACTTCCGTATCCGATGACTGCTACAGTTTTTCCTTCTAATAATGATAAGTTACAATCCTTTTCATAAAACATTTTTGCCATTTTTATTTCCTCCTATTTTTTCTTTATTTAAGTTAGGGATGGGTTAAAATAAATTCATCTATATATAATACAATGTACGTATCGGACATTTTTCACTATGATAAATGATATTTTAGCCTTTACCTTAGCTAATCAATATATTGTTTTATTTCTTTGCTGCCTCTTTCAAGTGCTGTAAGTCCTGTTCTAACAATTTCTTTAACTCCATAAGGTTCAACTAAGTCAAGAAAAGCATTTACCTTGTTTTGGTCTCCTGTAATCTCAACCGTCAGGGTTTCACTTGAAACATCTATTATGTTAGCTCTAAAGATACCAGCTATTTCAATGATAGCTGCTCTGTTTCCGTCTTTTGCGGATATTTTAATAAGAGCTAACTCTCTGTACACAGATTCTTCTGGTTTGAGTTCTATTATATGTATAACATCAACTAATTTATTTAGTTGTTTTGTTATCTGGTCAATAATTAAATCATTACCTCTAGCTACAATAGTCATTCTAGAAAATTCTGGATTTTCAGTTACTCCAACAGATAGACTGTCAATATTATACCCTCTTCTACTAAATAGCCCTGCGACTCGACTCAACACCCCAGAATGGTTTGTAACTAAAACTGATAATACATGTCTATTCATAATTATTCCTCCTTCCAGATTTATGAATTTTACCATTTTAATAAATCAATGTACTAAATAATTAAATTAAACTACCACATTTCTAATGAAAGTTTTACTCTTGTACATTTCATTCTCATTAGTAACATAATTAATTTTATATATAAAAACGCCCCTACAGAATAAACTGTAGGGACGAGGAAACCACGCGATACCACCCTAATTGTCTCTATACTAAAAGACCACTCAAAACAGGTTCTAACAAACCCTAGCCTATAACGGGGCTCCCCGGTAACCACCTACTCTAATTTCAATGGTCCTGCTCAAGAGTGATGTATATTCTTGCAGTAGTACTGATTCTCACCAACCATCAGCTCTCTACAACTACATATGCAAATCATACGTCTCTATCACTGCATTTATCAGACAATTCATTTTCGATTGATAGTATTATACCAAGATAAAGTATCCGTGTCAAGCGTTTAATGATGTTTTTTTGTATTTATTTTTAAAAGAGTCATGGTAATTTTATACTTTTTAATGTATATTTATAAATAAAACATTATCATTATTATATTTTTCCAAAAAACAAGTCAGAATAAAATAATTAAAATTTTTCCTGACTAACCAACCAATAATTCAGATAAATGTTTGAACCCACTTTATAATCTCGATTACTACTTCTTTAATCCATAAGAACATAGAAAAGAAACTTCCAATCAAAAACGCAGTACTGATTACCATATAAGTCAATACAAATTTATTTTTTATCTTTGTAACCTTCTGTCTCTTAAAAACACTAATTATTGTTCTCCACAAATTAAGTCTAAGTGAGTCTATTCCAAATGTATTTATTAATATAAAATATCCATCATTTGATATAAACGGGCTACAATTAAGAAATATGAAATATGCATTAACTACACTGAATTTTACCATAATATCAAAGCATATTTGACTCATATCTATCAAACATATAGACGCCAGCGAAAAAAGCAAAAGAAATATATTTGTTTTTAATCCAGCTGATAAAACCCTAATTTTATTTTTATATTTAAGCTGCATAAGCTTAGAGTAAGTTGTATAATACATTGGAATAAACTTAGCATATAGAACCATGTAAAATTGCAAGTCTCTCAATCCTACATTTATTGCAGCAAAAACATGAGCTAATTCATGTATTGTGATAATTATTATGCTGACCAACATACTAATTAAAAAACCTTTTATAGAGGAGTTATCATATAGAAATATATTACCTTTCATCTGCAATAATGTATCGATATTAAATAATATAACCACCAAAGACGCTACACTTAACAACTTAAAGATTATAGATAATTTCGACAAAGCTTTAACTATCTTGACTATTCTAGGTGGAATTTCATCTATTACAAAGTCGAAAATAGAAGTACTTATCATATCTATCTCATTGTTAGCAGATAAGTTAACACTATTCTCCATCAAACCTTTTTTACTAAGATTCTCATGTAAACTAAGGACATTAATTTTTTTATGTAAACTATTCATAAGATAGTCATCAATCTCCGAAAAGGTATAATTTTTTGCATTTGTCAGCTCATATATTTTTTCTAGAATATAATATTGGTTTTTATTAACTGATATATAACTTTTTTTCTGTTGGCTACCTATAAGATATCTAGTTTTATTGAAAGGTAATTTATCTTCTAAAAAAAATATATCACTAGTATATTTAAATGTACCTTCACTCATATAATCACCTCTCTTCACACTAGTATAATAATGTATTTACTTGCATGAAATATCTTGTTTTCCACGTTTGAAATAAGCCGAACAAATCCTTATATTTTTTTTGAATACTTCCATTTCTGATTTATTTCGTCTTAACTCCATTAATTTTTTTATAACATAATCAATTGTAAAGTCTACAATAAAACATCTTGATTTGATAACACTGTTGATTGAGCCATTACTTATAAGACTTGACCCAGCACACCATAAGAAACATAGTTTATTATTAACACATTTTTTACATTCTGTAATATGATTACGATTATTTTCTCTAATCAAGTATTCCATCTTATCCTTACTAAGGTCTAATCCATTATTGATATTACCTATTTGATGATGTCTTCTTTGATAGAAAAGATGACATGGATAAAATTCACCTTCAGGATTGGTGAATACTGTTCCATAACCTGCACGACAGAATTTATTATATCTTTTAGTTATCAAATTAATAAATACACCCAAGAAATGCGCAGGTGGCATAGCACTCATTTCATCATCAAGTAACAATTCTATATAGTAATCATAAATACCTTTATAAAACTCAGCCAAATCTTCCAAATCTTTTTCATCTTCTACTGAATATTCCGGATCCTTACTATCCACTGGAAAAATATACACAGTATCAAAGCCAAGGTTGTATAATTCTTCTGTATAATGATATCCCCATTCTCTCAAATGTCCTTTATTTTGGAGATGTTTTTTATGTATAGTACATTCTGCATATAGAGGGAATTGTCTTCCATATTCTTTTAGTAAAACAAGGTTTTCTTTAATCTTGTCAAAACTACCTTTTCCATTAATAAAGACCCTGGCAGTATCATGAAGTTCTTTTAATCCATCAATGCTAATAGAAATTGAAATATTATGTTCATTTAAAAAATCAATAATTTGTTCATTCATAATCGTTCCATTTGTAATAATAGAATATTTGGGAGGAATTATTTTTCTATCTTCACATATTTCATCCACTCTTTTTATAGTGGCTTCTATAGTTTTATAATTCAACATTGGTTCTCCGCCAAAGAAACATATTAGAGATACACCATCTTCATAATTATCCAACATAGTTAAAAATGTTTTGATACAATCATCTTCTGTCATCTGTTCTTTAGCATTATTACTATCATAGGTTCCTTTGGAAACCATACAGTAACTACATGCCAGATTACACCTTTCTATTACATTAAATATTAATCCTCCAAGTCTTTTACCTTTAACACTATTATTGCACATTTCAATTTTTTCTAAATTAAGCCCCAAATCATTTACAATATCTTCTTCATTTAGCGAATCTATATTAGATATCATTTGTCTTCCAACTTCTATAATACTATTATAGGATGGAAGATATAATACACTCTTTTCTTCATTAACCTCAACTAATTTAACGTTATTAATAATGCTCGCCCCTTTCTAATATATTTTGAAGGAATAAGTTTAACTATAATAATTCATATTTCATATCATTAGTATTGTAATATTTTTATGTACATATCTAGCTATTAATAATTAATTAACCAATTAAGAACGAGTTATAATAAATACTTTAGTCAGTCATTAATTATCTAGGCGCTGCTGCCTCGTCACAACCACATATTGTGCCACCAATACCTGCACAAATTACCTCTTCAAGGTCATTTAAGTCATTAAACTCAACTACTTCAAAATTTTCTTTAAAATCCTCTGTTTTAGTAATATCAAATTTTTTCATGTTTATCCTCCTTTTTTATGTTAAACTTACTCCATTCAAACAAATTAATTTAAGATACTTTCAGTATTACTTTTTATTGATAAAAACACCTGTCCTTCATTAATATATAATTCATCAATTATTTTGATTAAACCCTTAATGTATTTAACAGGATTTTGGTTATAATTCTTACTATTTACATTGTATAAGTACCTAGTGAATTCTCTCCAGTACTTTCCTACGCCAGCAATTTTAGCAGCGTCTTGTTTCAGACTATTCTTATCATATACTTTTCCTAAGTAATCTAGTGAAAATGACAACTCTTTTCTAAATCCAGTATTAGATCCTTTTAACAAAAAAAGCCTCATTATATCTAATCTTTTACTAAATCGCTTTGTTATAATCTGGTTATTTTCATATTTCTTAAATAACTCTATAGATTGTAACAATTCCTGCTTAAGGGCTAATAATGAACTGCATCCTTTTATCTCACATACTTGTTTTTCTTCATCTATAAGATAGCTGTCATGCTTTATTAGATACTTCTCACTCTCATTATGTAATCTTTGAAGACCTAGATAATCAAAATCCGTAGCCTCATACGATTGATCTAATTTCATAAAATACATTTCTAGAAATAAATTATTTTCAAAAAACTTGTTATAACCAATACAAATATTTGTTCCATCTATATCAATTATATTAAGAATAAAACATTGTTTTCTATCATCATACCCAATAATCAAACCAAAAGAAGAATTATTAATAAAAGAATTAGCGACGCTTTTATTATAATAATCTTTATCAAGTTTTTTTCCAGTCACATTTTCACTATGGTTCACATAAATGTTACCATCATAATAAATTGCTAATATTTCATCATTGTCAATACATTCTTTAATTCTATTTATTTCATCCATATTTGATTTAACTAATTCTATATTAAATACATTCATTAATTCTTTTTCGCTATAAATATTATAAGGATATAGAAACCATAGATAGGTTTCATTATATTTTTGTACTCCAAATTGAAGTAAATCTCTAACACCTAGTAGATAAAGCAGCCAATAATCAATTTCAATATTATTTAACAATAAATAATGGTATATAGTTACTATTTTACAATGCAACATTAATTTTGATGTTTTTTGTGGTAATATATCTGCATTACTAATTAATTTCATATGTCCACCATCTTTCTTAAGATATAGTTTTAAGCAGTATAAGCACCATCCACCACAATGGTTGTACCATTAATATAAGAGGCTTCTTCAGATGCTAAAAACAGTACTACTGATGCCACTTCTTCAGGTTTTCCATAACGTTTCTGTGGTATATTACTGATAATTATATCTTTATTAGGTATAGAATCAGTCATATCAGTCTCAATGTATCCAGGAGCTATAGCATTAACTCTAATTTTTTTACCACCAATTTCTCTAGATAAAGCTTTAGTGAATCCAATAATAGCAGCCTTAGAAGAACAATAATTAGTTTGTCCAGCTACACCGTACAATCCAGCAACAGAGCTTATATTAATTATATTTCCATATCTATTCTTAATCATGTTAAGAATTACTTGACGAGTAATATTATATGTTCCAAAAAAATTGATATCAATAACGCTCTTCCAATCATCAGAACTTTGCATCAACATGATTCCATCTTTAGTGATTCCTGCATTATTTATAAGAACATCTATTTTCCCTGTTTGTTTAATTATACTTGAGACAGCATGTTCACATTCTTTTTCGTTGCCTATATTACATTTTAACATCTCACAAAAAAAGCCTTCATCTCGTACCTGTTCCACTAAGGTTTCTGCTGCATCCATATTTTTGGAGAATATGAAAAAGACTTTTCCGCCTTCTTTTGCAAAAGCTCTTACGATAGCTTTTCCAATACCTCTATTACCTCCTGTAACCACTATAACTTGATTATTAAATTTACCACTCATGATTAACCCCTTCACTCTCAATGTTTTTCATAATATTTTAATACAGTACTCATGACACTTCCATATTCCGAGTATCCATTAACTAAAACGTACTTATATGTACCTTTAGTGTTTTGCCTATTTATATTGATTAAATCAATAGCTTCTCCACAATTAAAAACCTTTGGTATTTCTTGTTTCTGTAGAATACATATGGCAGCAACAATATTTAAGTTGAGATTACATCCTAGAGTATCCCCAAAAATACCTTTTATGGAAACTACTGGCGGTTTCTTTTCGAAGCAGTTCTTAATAGCTATGGCTTCAGCATAATCTATTGTTGGATGTTCTCCTGCTGCACCGACAATACAATCAATTTCCTCAGCAGATACATCAGCATTCTTAAGAGCTAAAATCATTGCCTCTTCAAATTCTTTATTTTCAAAAGTATATAATCCATCATTATTTTTTGTTGTTTTTCTGTGAGCACCTATACCACATAATTCACATTGGATGGATTCATCTGTCATATATTTTGAATCTGACTTTTCTAGAATCAATGTAACCAAAGATTCTTTTAAGTAAATTCCCTTGGGCTTTGTAGAATAAGGAGAACAATCTCCCAATCCACTATTATTAACATAAGGTAAATTATTATAATACTTTAATATGTTGTTAATATAACAATCATATCCTCCACAAAATATTAATTCTACATTACCATTTATTAAAGAATTATAAGAATATCTTAGTGCATTTGAAGACTGTAGATGCATGCTTGTTCCTTTTAGCTTATACTCCATTGTGACTCCTGCTATACACGAGTTCCCGACGGTTGCAGCAAAAATAATAGGGCTAACATTATTGATTCCTTTCGTGTATACTGTATCTAAAACATTTATTGTACTATCTACACTGGCATAAAACGTTGAATATATTGTTCCTATATCATAAGGATTGTACTTAATATGATCTAGTCCCCTGTTATAATATGCTTGAGTAGAAGAAATAAATGCTGCTACTGATGTTCTATTCATCCTACGGGTTTTTCTATAAAAAGGGGTTTCTAACTCGTATAAATCAATTTGTTGCTTATATAGATTTTCACTGCATGTATCGTATAATTGATCTCGAAATTCATCAAAATTATTTGTCATTGGTGTTATAACATCTACACCCGTTATATAGATAGAACTATTCATTATTATCCTCCTTGACAATATATGACAATTTGCCTTCAGCCACTTTTTCATCTTCAACAAAACAATATCCTTGTACAGTAATATAATTATTCACTTTACTTAATAATTCTACTCTAATCATTAACTTGTCACCTGGAAAGACACTTCTTATGAACTTCATTTGTTTTACTGTTACAAGGTACCCTAAACCATTCTCATTTGTTGGTTTTTCATCACTTTCATCTTTCATAAACATAAATGAACTTACTTGTCCCATCGCTTCAATAATCAAAACACCAGGGAAAACTATTTTTTCAGGATAATGCCCTTGTGTCCAAGGTTCGTTATATGAAACATTTTTAAAACCTACTACATATTCCATATATTTAGATTCAATAATACCATCTACCATAATAAAAGGATAACGGTGTTTTATATTTGATAAGATATCCATACGTTACCTCCTTATATGTACTTACAAATACCTATTGAAGCACAATTGCCAGCAAATGCGAATGAATTGGAAATACACAGGTCAAATGATATTGATTGTTCTTTAGTTGTTACCAATTCTATATGATTCATTGGCAAAGGTTTATCTACAGAAATAGATAATGGCATTTGTCCATATTTCTGACATAATACGCAGATTGCAAGCTCTATGGCTCCAGCTGCACCTAAGCAATGTCCTAACATTGACTTAGAGGAGGACATCCAGACTTTTTCTATTCCCGATTCCCCTTCTACTACCCTTTCTATAGCACTTATTTCCATAGGATCATTAGCTGATGTTCCCGTACCATGAGCATTTATATATAATATATCTCCATCTTCAAATGTATACTCTGATATTACATTTTTCATACATTCATATGCTCCTGCTCCTTTTGGATCTGGTGCAGTAATATGATAAGCATCGTTTTTTGAATCATAACCAAATACTTCGGCATATATCTTAGCACCTCTAGCTAATGCATGTTCTTCACTTTCCAGCACGAAAAAAGCTGCTGCTTCCCCTATATTCAATCCTTCTCTGTTTTCATCAAAAGGCTTGGTAGGATTGCTTGACATATTCTGCATTGAATTAAAACCACTTATGCTTGTATCACTAAAAACATCTACACCACCTGCAATGGCGACATCTACATTACCTGATTTTATTAATTCAAAAGCATTACCTACAGCCATAGTCCCTGATGCACAAGCAGTATTAATGACATAAACATCTCCACAATTCCCTATTTGCTCGTTCAAATAGTATATGTATTTACTATAATTATAATCTATACTACTTTTATCAAGGTTATCTTTTGTATTTTGTAATTGTTTTCTCATTTGTTTTTCTATAGGCAAGGAAATCAATATAGAAGTCCCCAATGAAAAAACTGAACGTGAATCTAGAGAATTTATATATTCTTTTGATAACCCTGAATCATTAAAAATTTCTTTAATAGCTAAATCACACATATATATATATTTATCTATCCCTTTACAATTACAAGTAATCTCCCCAGCATATAATGAAGGTATACCTATATCTTTTAATACATTTGTATTTTTAATACCTGTCTTTCCCTCTATACTGTTTATGTATAATTCATTGGCGTTCCATGCATTTGATGATACAGCTCCAACCCCTGTTACAACAACTTTTATCATTATACTATTCACTCCAGTTTTCAGTTTTATTTTGTATAATATAATCAACTAATGTATTAACTGAGTAAAATGCAGTAGAACTATTCTCAGGACTTAATTTGATCTCGTATAATTGCTGGATACCTACCATAATTTCTAAAGCATCAACCGAGTCTAGTCCTATATCCTCCAACTCACTTTCCCTATTGGGGTTAGTAAAAAGAGGTACATCATTATCAATGTCTTGGGGTTTCATTCTAAGCATTAATCTCTCAACTAACATTTCTTTGATTTCCTTTTGAATTTTTTCTCTATTCACATATATTCCACCTTTCTCATATACATATGGTTTCTCGTCAAAGCCATATTATATATATTATAATATGATAATTGTATCCTTCTTTTACTTTAATAATAGTGATTTAGTCATGATGTAGATATATTGGTATATGATATTTGGAAAATTAATATTTAAAACATAAAGAATATTGTTATTTAAGCAATCACATAACTTTTGCTTTTGTTAAGAAAATTAAAAAAAGAGCTTGTACTAATGAATTTGATTCTATTAAGATATATATAATAATATACATTATATTCAATAATATTTTCTTATAATTTAGCATATTATTAATAATATGTCAACTTTTTAGACAACAGCATTGCAAATACCAATTTAATATAATATAGTTATAATTTTATTGATATTTTTTTACTTTATTTTCTATTTAATGACTTTTCACCTATATTAATTAAACCTTTTTATTTGTTTATTATAATATTATAATTAATTACAATAAAATCAATTTATAATATTTTTAATATTGTACAAATTATATTTTAGTATAAGATAATTTGACTAGCAATTAATTAACTAATACCTGTCCAATAAATTTTTATATAAATAAAATCATCTTCTCCCTGTTTATAAAACACTTGGAAAAGATGATTTTTATTAAAGTTATTATTTTATTATTTATCAGTCAATTGATGTGCCAGTTTTACAGCCATATTAGCATCTTCGCTATAACCGTCTGCTCCTATTTCCTTGGCATAGTCATTAGTTATTACTGCTCCACCAATTATCACTTTTGATCTTAGTCCTTCTTCTTTTACTAGTCTAATAACATTTTCCATTTCTAACATAGTTGTTGTCATTAGAGCTGATAAAGCTATAATATCAGCATCAACTTCTTTTGCTTTTTCTACGATTACTTCTTTTGCCACATCTTTACCTAGATCAATAACTTCAAATCCGTGATTTTTCAACATTAAGGCTACCAAATTCTTTCCAATATCATGAATATCACCTTTAACTGTAGCGATTACAACTTTTTTCTTTTGTTTAACTTCCTTATTTCTATCTTTTTCAAGCAAAGGATCCAAATAGTCCATAGCAACTTTCATTGTTTCTGCACTCATGATTAATTGAGGCAAGAAATAAGTCTTTTCTTCAAATAATTCTCCCACTTTTGTAATAGCTGGAATAAGATATTCTTTAATAATTACTTTTGGTAAATCACCATTATCTATAGATTTTTTTATATTATCTAGTATCGTCTCTTTTTCTCCATTAACAACCATGTCGAATATGGCTTGTTTAACATCTACTTTCTCATTAGTATCTACACTGACTATTTCTTTACTCATAGCTTTTTTCTCTTGTTTACTGAATGATTCAATATATGTTAGGCTGTCCTTATCTCTTATTGCTAAAACATCAGATGCCCTCATAATATTCATTAATAATTCATCTGAAGGATTCGCTATAGCCATTGTAAGTCCTTTTCCTATACCCATAGCTAGAAAAGCTGTATTAATGAGCTTTCTTTCAGGTAAACCAAAAGAAATGTTTGACAATCCCACAATTGTTCCTGTACCAAATTCCCTGGAACACCATTCAATTGTCTCTAAAGTTAACGCAGCCGCTTTACTATTGGAAGCTATTGTTGTCACTAATCCATCAACGATAATATCTTCTTTTTGATATCCTAATTCTTTTGCATGTGAATATACTGTATTAATTATTTCGTGTTTTTCATTAATACTTTTAGATAATCCTTTATCACTAAGTGGTAATAAGATAAACATAGCACCATATTTTTTGGCTATAGGCAATAGTTTATCAATCTTATGCTGTTCTAATGATATGGAATTCACCAAAGCTCTACCTGGGTAAATCCTAAGCCCTGCTTCTATTGCATCAATATTGGAAGAATCAATACATAGGGGCACTTTTACAAATGTTGATAATTGTTCTATTGCTTTTTTCATGATATCAACTTCATCTATGCCGTTCATACCTACATTTACATCAAGTACCTGAGCTCCTTTTTCAATCTGCTCATGAGCAAGGGAAACCACATAATCCATATTTTTATTTCTTAGGTGTTCTTGTAGTTTCTTCTTCCCTGTTGGATTAATTCTTTCCCCAACAATAATGGTCGGATTATTTCCACCTATAGTTACAGATTTACGCTCAGATGTTAGAATGCTTCCTTGTCTATCCGTCCACATCCTGATATCAATATCTTTAACTTTATCCTTTAACTTACTGATAAATTTCTTTGTTGTACCACAGCATCCACCAATAATATTAGCTCCTGCTTCTACTAACAATGCTCCATAGTGGGAGAATTCATCTTCATCCATATCAAATATGGTTTCACCGTTTTCGTATTTTGGCAATCCAGCGTTAGGTTTAACTATCAACGGTACTTTGGCATATGGTTTCATAGCTTTTACGATATCTATCATATCATTAGGTCCTGTTGAACAATTACAACCTACTGCATCAGCACCAAGATTCTGAAGAGTTATTAATGCTGTTACCGGGTCAGTACCATTAAGTGTATAACCACTTTTTTCATAAGTCATGCTGACCATAACAGGTAGGTCACAAGTCTCTTTTACAGCTATTAGTGCAGCTCTTGCCTCATTAATGTTCATCATGGTCTCAATGACAAATAAATCAACACCAGCTTCCACCAAAGCCTTTACTTGAGGTTTATAAGCATTAACAATGTCTTCAAAATGATAATTGCTAAGAGGATATATCTGTGCTCCTGTTGGTGATAAATCTCCTATAACCCACACATCATCTCCAACAGCTTCTCTTGAAATCCTAACTAATTCTTTATTCATCTCGACCAGCTGATCTTCTAGCCCAAATTCAGCTAGTTTTATAGAATTACAACCAAAAGTACAAGCATAAACTGCTTTTGAACCAACCTCTTTATATCCTCTTTGAATATCCATGATAACATCTTTGTTATCAATAACCCATTTTTCTGGGCATACCCCTCTAGGCATACCTCTTTTCTGTAACTCTGTTCCTGTAGCACCGTCAAGAATTAATATGTTTTTTTGCAGATACTCTTTAAATTCATTTTTCGTCATAAAGAAATCAAACCTTTCAAAACTTATATATAAGTCAATTTTATATAGTCTAACCTAGCTAGTATATTCACGTTGATTAATTAATTTGTCTTATGGATTTTATTATCTTACTAACCATTTCCACTCTATTGAACGGCGTCATCATGTATATACCATCCACAATATCTTTAATTTTCGTAGCAATTTCCACTGCAACTTCTATACCTACATTTTCAGCTTCTTCTCTAGTCATATCTTTTGTAAACATACTACAGATATTCTCAGGAATATCTATACCTGCTATTTCATTATTGAGGAACCTTGCATTTTTATAGCTTACTAAGGGCATTATCCCCCCTAGTATCTTGATATCTGTGTTTTCTTTAATTATTTTTAGATTATTGATAGCCTGATCATTATAAATAGGCTGAGTCAATAGATATTTCGCTCCTGCTTCTTGTTTTCTTTTGATTCTCTTAATAATCTTATCTACATAAGTTAGATTAGGATTAAGAGCTCCACCGTATATCATAGCATCTTCAGAATCAAAATCAACATTCAACTCTTTAACCAATTCCATTAATTTAATAGAGTTAACATTAAAAACACTAGCTGTTTCAATTCTTTCCTCACTTGGAATAGGGTCGCCAGTGACTAATAATATATTTCTTATTTTCTCTATATGAGCTCCCAAGATAATAGATTTTAGTGCTATGACATTCTTATCTCTGCAACAAATATGGGGCATAACATCAATTCCCACTTCTTTCGCTATCTTATTAGCTATTATTATGGAATCTGCTCTAGGTCTTGATAAAGGTGAATCTGCTATAGTGATAATATCCACACCTTCTGCTTTTAATATATTGGCACCTTCCATTATCTTCTGAACATTACCATTATACGGAGGATCCAATTCTACAGCAAAAACAAATTCATTATTCATAAGCTTATTAAAAAATTTATTAGGAGTATAAGTAATACCTTTCTTCTTCTGCGTTTTATTTCTATGATATATGGATGAAGGTTCATAGTTACCGTCTAAATTTTCTATTATTTCTTCTATATGACTAGGAGTAGTTCCACAACAACCACCAATTACCTTAACACCAAGCTTTTTGATATCAACCATTGTTTCACCAAAATACCTTGCATTATCTCTGTACACTGTTCTCTCATATATCTTATCTGGATATCCTGCGTTAGGTATGGCTACAATATTATCATCTTCTATGTCCAAGTTCCTTATGATTTTATATAAGTGACCTACACCAATTCCACAATTGAACCCATAAGCAACCAGTCCTTTTATTCTTCTAGCTTCTTCAATGAGTCTTCTAGAACTTATGCCTTCTTTTGAGTATCCAAAAGCATTTACTTTGAACTGGGCTATAATTTCTGCTTTATCATTTTTAGATAAAATGTAGTCAGCTAGTATTTTTATATAATTGGTACTAGCAAAAGTTTCAAATACAAAAATGTCAGCTCCAAGATCTAACAATGTATTAATTATATAATAATACTCATCTAGGATATTATCTTTTTCTGAATCTATTTTTTCTGGGATAGGACCAATTGATGCTCCTACGAAAACATCTTTGCCTTCTGCACAATCTACAGCTATATTATAACCTTCTGTAAGAATTTTTTTAAGCTCTATCCTGCTGCATTTCAGACTAACTGTATTAGCTGAAAAAGTATTAGTTCTAATGAGTTTTGCTCCTGCTTCAATATATTCCTTATGAATAGTCTCAATAATCTTCTTATCATTGATATTAGCTAATTCTGAAACTGTAGTATCTTTTAATGTTTTCTTGGAATAATAAGTACCCATTGCACCATCGGTAACTAGAATACTGTTCTTTAAATAGTCTCTTAACTGCATATCATCATCCTATTCTTTACTTTCTTTTTCGATTCTCTTAATATTTTTAAGTTCTATTCCTGTATTATTATTAGCTACTAGAGTAGCTATACATTTCTCACCTGTTTGAGGGAGAGTGACTTTGTAGTCTTCTATCTTACCTTTTTCTAATAATTGTTCAACAATTTCTTTTTCAATAGTTTTTGTACCGTATCTCTCCAAAGTATTTTTCCATATCTTATATTTACAATTATTTCTCCAATCACTACAATAAAAAGCTTTACTATTTTCAAGGACTTTACCCTTTTGACATGAAGGACAGGTTCCTAAACCTTTCACTTTCTTTTTCTTATCCTCTGGAATAGGCTTTCGCTCAAAAGCTACTTTTCCTTTGCTCTTACTTGCTGAATTAACAAGATATACTACAAACCTTTTGATACTTTC
This sequence comes from Vallitalea maricola, assembly GCF_036985595.1. NCBI lineage: Bacteria > Bacillati > Bacillota > Clostridia > Lachnospirales > Vallitaleaceae > Vallitalea > Vallitalea maricola. Next base: position 35,418 of record NZ_BTPU01000030.1, read on the forward strand.
CATAAAACGGTAGGATTCCATTTTACCTTTGTTGATACTGGTTAATCCTTTTTCCCATTTTCCTGTTGTTTCTGGAGATTTTAATTCTTCTGGAATAATCTTGATAAGCTGACATCCTTTTTTAGTAGGAATCAATGTTTTTCCTTTTCTCTTTATGTATTCAACTTGAATCAATCTCTCGATTATCCCCGCTCTCGTTGCAGGTGTTCCGAACCCGGATTCTTTTAATTGTTCTTTTAGAGCCTCATCTTCAGTAAATCTCCCTGCATTTTCCATAGCACTTAGCAGAGAACTTTCAGTATATGGTTTTGGTGGTGCAGTTTGTTTGTTTAACTTCTCCACATCCACAACTTTTTTGGTATCACCCTTTTTAAGCTTAGGCATAATCTGTTCTTTATCATCTTTGGTAGCTGTATATAGTGCTTTCCAGCCTTTATCAACTATGACTTTACCAGATGATACGAATTTCTCTCCTTCAATATCAAATATTATTTCCGTTGTTTCATACTTATAGTAATCATAAAAAACAGATATAAACCTTTTGACAACTAAATTATAGATATTAAGCTCGTCCTTGGTAAGATTATTAATTCTAGGTACAACATCAGTCGGTATAATAGCATGGTGGTCAGTTACCTTACTATTATTAATTATTCTTTTGTTGAATTTTAATTCACTTTTTTTTAGTAATGGTTCAATAGCTTTGTTATAAGGAGGTACATTGATTTTTCTCATGGTGCTCTTTACTTTTTTCTTCATATCATCACTTAGATATCTGCTGTCTGTTCTTGGATATGTAATCAGCTTTCTCTTTTCATATAGATTCTGCGCTAGACTGAGTACTTTTTTTGCAGTGTATCCGTATTTCTTATTACCATCTCTTTGCAATTCTGTCAGGTCATATAGTAATGGTGGGGGCATTTTCTTAAGCTTTTTGGTTACTTTTTCTACTACACCATCTTTATCAACAATTTTTTCTGCTATTTCTTCTGCTTTCTTCTTATCGAATATTTTAGTATCTGATGGTTTTTCATTGAACCAAATAGCTCTAAAATCATCAACAAACACTGCATATACTTCTATATAGTCTTTTGGTACAAAATTATCTATCTCATCTTTTCTATTAACAATCAATGCTAGGGTCGGAGTCTGAACACGTCCAATGCTTAATAATACGTCATTGCTTGTAGTATAGGCTCTTGTTGCATTTATCCCTACAAGCCAATCTGCTTCTGAACGGCATTTTGCACTGTAATACAAGTTATCGTATTCACTTCCATCTTTTAACTTATTAAAGCCTTCGTTGATAGCTACATCTGTCATACTGGATATCCATAGTCTTGAAAAAGGCTTATTGCATCCAACATAATTGTATATATACCTGAATATAAGTTCTCCTTCTCGTCCACTATCTGTTGCACATATTATAGAATCTACATCATTTCTATTCAATAATCTTTCAATAATTTTCAGTTGTTTTTCTGTATTAGGGTAAGGTTTTAATTGTATTTCTTCTGGAATTATTGGCAGCAGATTATATCTCCACTTCTTATATTTTTCATCGTAATCATCAGGTTCTGCTAAAGTTATCAAATGACCAACAGCCCAAGTTATTACATATTCGGCGCCTTCTATATATCCATCTTTTCGAGATGTGCATTTCAATACCTTAGCTATATCTCTTGCTACTGATGGTTTTTCTGCGAGTACTAGTTTCTTCCCCATTAATTCCATTCCTTTCAAGTTCCTTTTAATTCTTGTGTGAATTATAGCATAAAAATTAATTTAATGCCATAATTAAGCATTATCAGTATAATATTTTATTTATTTCTTTTTCTCCAACCAGCAGGTGAATACCCTGTTATCTTTTTCATTGTTTTACAAAAATAATATACATCGTTGAAGCCTAACAACTCAGATATATTAGTTATAAGTAAATCTGTCTTATCAAGCATTTCTTTTGCTTTTTCTATCTTAATGAAATTACTATAGCTTGATATTGAATATCCATATTTATTTTTGAATGTTTTCCCTAAGTAATCTTCATTATAACCTAGGTATTTTGATATTTCCTTTCTAGTTATTTTCCTGAAATAATACTCATCTATATAATTCTTTATACGTTTTGGCAGATCAACTGTATTAAATGATTTAAAGTAATTATCATCTTCAATTTGATTAAGTACATCTTTGATTATTAATAAAAGATTGGCTTTTGATATTAACTGCCACGTGGCATTATGTTTGACAAATGCATCTAATATGTCCATGTACCTGGCTTCAATATAATCCTTATTCTTTATTTGAATAATCTCTGGTAATATAAAAGTGTTATTTATAGTATACTCTTGTCTAAGATAATTTTTCTGTGGCAACTCCTCTTGAAAATATGAGGATTGGTTATTCTTCACATATGTATCCAGCTCATAAACATCTTTTCTATATTTAAAATCAAAATGTATCCATATGTTTTCTCCTTTAGTTTCTCTATCAACCCAGAACTTATGAGGAACATTAGGTTTTATCAATAGTAGGGTTCCTCTTTTTAATTTGTGTGTTTTCTCTTTTGTTTCGTAATAGGCTTCACCTTTAATACAGTACATCCATTCATAATCGTATATTTTTCTATAATTGTTCTTCCATTCTCCAAACCCTTGTTTTCCTACTTTCCTAACATAAGGGTTTAACTCATCAATCATTATATTATCTGTTTTCATCATATTCCCCTGCCTTAAAAATCCTTGAATAACTTATATATTTGTATATAACTATATCATCAATGTCTGATTTTTACAAATCTACTTCTGATTATTCCATTCATGTTTATAACCAATTAATTATAATATAGACAAAGGAATTTTTATTGGAGGTTTTTTATGAAAAAGACTAATATTTTATTGATAACAAGTGACCAACAGCATTTTAATACTATCGGTGCCTTCAATCCTGAGATTAAAACACCTAATCTTGATCGTCTGGTCAAAGAAGGTACAACTTTCAAAAGGGCATATTGTCCTAATCCTACATGTACCCCTACTCGCGCTTCCATAATAACAGGTATGTATCCCAGCCAGCATGGAGCATGGACATTGGGAACCAAGTTGCCTGACGATGTACATACATTCTTGGAAGATTTTAATTCAGATGGATATAAAACTGCCCTAGTGGGAAAAGCGCATTTTCAACCCTTAGCTTCTACTGAAGAATTTCCTTCTATAGAAGCTTATCCTATATTACAGGATTTAGATTTTTGGAGAGACTTTAACACCAATTATGATACTTGGTATGGTTTTAGTCATTGTGAACTTGCAAGAAACCATACTGATGAAGGACATATTGGACAGCATTATGCTCTATGGTTAGAAGAAAAAGGACTTAATAATTGGAGAGACTATTTTAGGAAACCTACAGGTGTACTAGACCGGAGAGCAGAAGGAAAATGGGATATACCTGAAAAATATCATTATGATGCATGGATTTCAGAGAGAACCAATACACTAATGGAAGAGTATAGTAATACTGACGAACCATTTTTGCTATGGACAAGCTTTTTTGACCCACATCCTGATTATATCGTTCCTGAGCCATATTATTCTATGTATGACCCTGAGAAATTGACCTTACCAACTATAACAATGGGTGAGCATGATAATAATCCTCCTCACTTCTCTATGACACAGGATGATGACGCTGATTTTTCCATCTATAAAGAAACTGGTTATAGCATTCACGGAATGCGTACACATGAGAAAGATGAAAAGATATTGAGGAAATATCTCTCTGTTTATTATGGTATGGTAACAATGATGGATAAGTATATTGGTAAAATCCTAGATAAGTTAGATGAATTAGGCATAGCTGATAATACTATTGTTCTATTTACCACTGATCACGGACATTTTATTGGACATCATGGGTTAAGTGCTAAAGGACCTTTTCTGTATGAAGATATGATAAAAGTTCCTTATATTGTCAGGTATCCTCATAAAATCCCTGCTAACAAGTCTAATGATGCTTTGCAGAGCTTAGTTGATATCGCACCAACCTTATTAAGTTTTACTGATATAGAGATACCTAGAATAATGACTGGTAAAGACCAAAAAGATGTATGGCTTGGCAAAAAAGATTCTGCAAGAGATCATATCATATGCGAACATCATCACGAACCAACTACTATCCATCTCAAGACCTATGTGAATGAACGTTACAAATTGACAGTTTATTATAATCAGACTTACGGTGAATTATTTGACCTTGAAAAAGACCCTGAAGAAATTAATAATCTATGGGATAATCCTGATTATACAGAGTTAAAAATAAATCTGATGATGAAGTATATATGGGCTGAACTGGGAAAAGAACCTATGTGGATGCCTAGGATAGCTGGGGCATAAAATATAAAAAATGTATTGTAGGACTGTATGAACCTATAATACATTTTTATATTCTTTGTAAATGCAGACTCATTCCCATAACTTAAATCTATCTGCTTTTCCTATTCCTCTTGTTGGTCCAGTATCAAAGCTACTGTTTATTTACCATATCTGTATGATTCAACTCCTTTTGTATTAAGCTTTATTGAATATAGATTTCCACCATCGCCTTCTTCGCTTCTTGCTGTAGTAATATATAGCGTGTCAAGCTCCTCTCCACCAAATGCACAACATGTTACATTTTTATCTGGGATTTGGATAGTAAATATTATTTTGCTAGTCTTAGGATCAACACAGTTTACGGAGTATCCCCCCCACATGGCTACCCAAAGTCTACCTTTGGCATCAATGCACATGCCGTCAGGTGCTCCTTTTTCAGCTTTAAAGGTGAATACAGTTCTTTTGTTCTCTAGATTTATTTTATCTACTACATCATAGGCGTCGATTTTTTTAGTAACTGTGTCAATATGATAAAATATTGAGCCGTCTTTATTCCATGCCAATCCGTTAGGAATAGTGAAATCATCGTATTTGGCAACAACTATGTTTTCATTTATACAGTACAAAGCACCTGCACAGAGAGCATCTCCATCTTGCTCTATTTTCATTGTGCCAATCCATAGATTACCGTATTTATCACATTTACCATCATTGAATCTTAGCCCTTCCATAGAGTCTATTTTTATTAGTTGTGTGAATTTAGTATTTTTTAGGTCTAGGTTATAGATTGTGTCCTTGACAGCGCAGATTGGATTATTATCTGCATCAAGTACAACATCACTAATATAGCTTTCTGTAGGTATTTTTGATATTGTTTTATGTACAGGGTCAAATATGTACATAAAATGGAACTCGATATCTACGAAATAAACAATTTTATTCTTTTCATCCCATATACAGCCTTCTGCAAGCTTACAATTTAATTTTGCCTCACAGATTAGTTCAGATTCAGCTTTTAACAAATCTTGCACAGCAATCACCTACTATTCTTTTTATTAAGTATTACTCAATTAATTATTATCAATTGATTTAATTTGAGTTTAGCATATTATTTTATGAGATTCTATAAATTTTCGGAAATATTTTGGGGTTTGTTTGTACAGAACGGAACTGGGATGAAATTTTTTATTCTTATATGCTTATACTTAGCTAGTTACAAAGATTGTATTAAATTGTTGAAGTTGCTTGGTGTAATATAAAAATGATAATAATCTATAAAAAATATTAGATCAATTACTATTAAAATTACTGTCGGTAAAATATCTTTTTCAATCTTTGATAAGATAGCCACCTTATAGCAATTCATCTATTTTGTGGCTTTACAGTTCATATAATAACATTTTCATGCATAAAAACACACTATACATAGTTCTATTAACTACATCTCAAAACATTACAACTGCCTTTAACACTATAGTTTACGCTG